>CAYZQQ010000290.1:0-4967 GCA_964480075.1 uncultured Anaerolineaceae bacterium | reverse complement strand
CGCAATTCTTCTCGGAATCCCCTGCGTCGATTGTTTGGTACACAATTGAAATTAATCAAGTAGGCGGGAGGCAATATGAAACGCACAATAGCTATTTTTTTGGGGTTGTTCGCCATTGGGGCGGGTGTTACGCTTGCTTTTCGGATGAGCGCCGATGCGATGGCGGTAATAGTGGGCGTCGGGTTCGGGCTGCTGGCGACCGTACCCACGACATTCATTCTACTATACACCTTACGCCGCAACGATGCCCAACAGAATCAGTATCGGCAGCAGGCTGGACAGTATCCGCCGGTCATTGTGGTCAACTCCGGGCAGAACGGGTCAGCAGGAAGCGGGTATCCCGGACTCGCAGCGCCGGGCATTGGCGAACGAAATTTTAAGGTCGTTGGCGGCGAGAGCACTGCCCAAGAAACGTTGAGCGACGCCTTCAATTTGAATTCAATATGGGATGAGGTATAGCGTGTCAAAAAATGTGCGAATATTGGCGCGTGCCAATCGTGTTTTTCCGGCGCTGATAAAAACTCACCCGGATGGCGCCCTGTTGGCTATTGACGCGGTGGAACGCTGCTGGACGGAAATGAGCGGGGCGGGACGCCGGGTAAGGTTCATTTATCAGGTGCGCAGTGGTGGACAGCAGTTTTTGCTCCGGGAAGAGGGATTCTCCGGGCGGGGCGTGTTGTCCGCTGCGTCGCTATAATAGCGAAAGGCGAGTGTATGGGTTGTCTGCACCATCGGGTGTGATGAGTAATTCTACCAGAGAAACAAGTTGCAGCCGGTTGTTTGTCATTTTGTCCAGACGTTTGGCTTGAGTTCGCGCTGCGATAAATTGTCCGGTGCGGCGGTCTCCGTGGGTGTGCGCCAGAAACTGAAGGACGGCGAGTGTTTGCTGTGTCAAATCTGCCAACAACTTGAGTTTGTTGGTCGGCAGGTTTCCGTTGGCGCGGGCGGTTGCCAGCACGGTGTCAACTGCGGTAGATATTTCTTCTATTTCAAACCATTGCCCATTGCCGACAAGCTGTCGAGCAGTTTCTACCACGTCTTTCGTGCATCGCGCAATGAGTATCGGGTCGCCTGCGGCTATGGCTTGCGCCATGTGGTCTGCGTGAGACTTAACATTCAATATCATTTTTACCCCCAAGTATCTTTTCTCTTCCAATTAACCACAAAAAATGAGGCACGGCATTCCAAATTCGTCGCCAGCGCCAGGGTTGGTGCAAGAATCTGTGGAGCCATTCCAATCCGAGTGATTGCATCCATTGTGGCGCGCGGACAGTCGCGCCTGAAATGAAGTCAAACGCGCCACCCACGCCCATCAGAACCGCTGCCGGAAGCCGGTACATGTTGCGCGCAATCCATTTGTCTTGCCGGGGAGCCCCATAAGCCACCAAAATAATGTCGGGTCTCGCGGCTTGAATTCGGGCGACAATGGCATCTTCTTCTGCCGCGGCCGGCGACCCGGCAAACGCTCCGGCGGCAACCATAGCCGGATAGCGGGTTTTCAGGATGGCGACGGTTTTCTCGGCGATACCGGGGCGCGCGCCCAAAAAGAAGATGCGATATCCTTTTTGCGCCGAAAGCTCTGCCAATGCCACGACAGTGTCCACACCGGCAATTCGTTCCGGCAGTGAGGGTTGCCCCAGCCACCGCGCTGCTTTTAATAGCCCATTCCCATCGGCGAATGCCAGCGCTGCCCGGTTAATAATTTGCCGAAATACGATGTCGCGCTGCGCCGCCATCACAAATTCTGGATTCACGGTGCAAATTTGGTGGGGCGCGCCGTCGGCGACAAAGGTTTCGATGGCAGCTATCACCTGCTTTGCCGTGACTGCGTGCAAGCGAATCCCCAGAATATTGGCGGTCGGAAAATGAGAATCAACGGTCGAATGCGGGGGGAGCGTTGCCGGCACTGATTTATCATCACTGCCCAAAACAGCCAGTGCGGTTTTAATCGCTTGCGCAGGAGTGATGATTTTTAGACACGTTTTGGCATCGCACCCGTTTCGCAATCCAACCGCATGCCCGACGTATGCGCACGGCGCACACGGAATCGCCGCTTGCAACACGCGCTGATGCGGCGCATCTGCACCCCACGCCGCCGCGTTGGTCGGTCCAAAAATGGATACCATCGGTGCGCCGGATGCCGCCGCAACATGACTCACACCCGAATCTCCGCCAATGAATAGCGCCGCATGGTGTATCAGCGCCGCCAGTTGATGCAATGTTGTTTTTCCGGTTAAGTCGATGGCGTCGCCTGCCATTGCTGCCTGAACTGCATCCGTCCCGTCGGTTGGCGAACCCACCAATGCCACTGCAAAATCCCGATTGATGAATTCATCTGCCACTGCCGCGAAATTCTGCGCTGACCAGCGCCGCGCGGGGTTGAATCCGCCCGACCCCGGATGAATAATTACCGGCGGGCGATTGCCTGCTTTCGCGTGGATAATTTCGGTTGCCCAGCGTTCATCGGCGGGTGAAACCGGCAGCTCCATATTCCGACCGACGGGAGGCGCGTCCAACAGTCCAACCACATCCAGCCAAGTATCAATTTCGTGCCGAAAACCGAACCCCCGGTCTGGGATGCAATGCGTTAAAAATCGCCCCCGTTTGCCCGGTGGACGCACTCCCGCCACAACTTTCGCCCCAGCGGCATGGGCAATCGCCGCATATTTTAGCGTGCCGGCACGAGTGGTCAGATGGTGCAATATGACCACCGCATCGTATTTTCCCCGCCAAATCTGTTGCAGAATGCGCCACCCTTCTGCCGGCAGCGAAAGATTAAGCGCGTCACGGAGCGCGAAAAACCGAAAATTATCGCTGGGGATGAGTGTGTCTGCCAGCGTGGAATATTGCAGAACCGGCTGGGTGTAATGGGTCAGCAGGACATCAATGCTGGCATTCGGATAGCGCTGACGCAATGCGCGCAGGGCTGGCGTCGCCGTGAGCACATCGCCCAAATCAGCCAGTTTCACCACCAATATTTTTGCGGTGGAAGAAAGTATCACCCCGGTGGTCATCGTGTCTCCGTGAGAATTTTCCAAAGTTCCGCGCCCGTTTTTTCCCATGAAAAATCGCTTGCCCGCTGATAGCCTTTTTCCACCAGTGATTGCCGTCGGGCGGTATCGGTGAGCAATGTGGAAATTCCGGCGGCGATGGCATCTATGTTCAGCGGGTCAACAAGCAACCCCGCGTCTCCCGCCACTTCCGGCAGCGATGAAGTGTTGCTGGCAAGAACCGGCGTGCCGCACGCCATTGCCTCTAGCACCGGCAATCCAAACCCTTCGTATAGTGATGGAAAGAGAAATGCCTCCGCACCGCTCAACAAGGCGGCTTTATCATTTTCGGGGATGAAGCCGGGGAGAAATACCTGCTCGTGCAATTGCAAACGGTCAATTTCCTGCTGAATTTGAGAAAACAACCAACCCTTTCCTCCGGCGAGCACTAATTTTACAGACGGAAATAACTCACTCACCTGCTTGAATGCGTTCAGCAGCCGCGATATATTTTTGCGCGGCTGTAATGTTCCCAAATATAGCAGATATTTGCCGGAAATGCCATATTTTTCCGCCGTGGGCGCGGGGTTTTCCACCCGGCGAAATTCGGGAGACATCCCCAAATGCACCACGCTGAGTTGTTCCGGATGAGCGCCATAAAATCGAACCAAATCGTTTTTTGTCGCGGCAGAATCGGCGATAATGCGGCGGGCGATTCGCACATGCCGGCGAGTGGTCATGTCCAGATACCATCGCTGAAATTTTGTGTGTGTTTCGGGGAAATAACGATACCCCAAATCGTGAACCGTAACCACAGCGGGCACAGGACAACTCAGCGGCAGAACATGCGCCGGAACAAAAAGAATATCGGGCGGAAAGCGAAAAATCTCCGCCGCCAACCGAAGATGTGTCCACAATCGGGGGAACGGAATGACCCGTGTTTCCACGTATGGTGACGATATCCAATTGACGGGGGGACGGGTGGCGGTGTACAGCCGCAGACGATGGTCGGCATCGGCGTGTGCCGCCAGCGATTTTATGACCTGGAAAGCGTATGTTTCTGTGCCGGTTCGATTTGCCAGCGCGGCGCGACTGGCATCAATGCCAATAATCATAGCGGGAAAAAACGTGCCAATTCTATGGCAGAAATAGCGCCCTGTCGCAAAATTTTTGGCGGCGATTGAGTCAAATCGAGAATGGTAGAGGGCGATGTGCCGGAGTTGCGCCCGCCATCCAGCACCAACGGAACACGTCCCGCCAGTTGCGATGCCACTGCCATTGCCGTGAGTGGGGTAGGGTAGCCGGACAGATTGGCGCTGGTAACAGCCAATGGTTCGCCCACTAATGCCAGTAGCTTGAGTACCGCCGGATGGTTCGGAATGCGCACGGCGACAGTCTCGCTAAAATTGGTGATAATGCCGGGCAGGGATGGTTGCGCATACAGAATGACGGTCAGGGCGCCGGGCAATAACGCCTGCAATGCGGGCATCACGGCTTTTGGGATGGCGCGGCACACCCGGTTAATCTCTGCCAGCGACGACACGAATACCGGGATGGCTTTGTGTGGCGGACGGTTTTTTACCTCATAAATCCGAGCGACGGCTTCGACGTTAAAGGCGAGCGACGCCAATCCGTAAACGGTATCGGTGGGCAAAGCGATGATTTCTCCGCGCCGTAACGCATCGGCGGCGCTTAACAGTGATTCCGCTTGATGTGCCGGAAGAAGTTCAGTCATAGCGTCCATTCAATACATATTTCTCAATTGCCCATGCCGCGCCGTCTTCTGCCAGCGATGGCGCAATGACATCCGCGACCGATTTTGCTCCGGCTGTGGCATTGTCCATAGCCACCCCCAACCCTGCGGTGCGTAACAGCGAAATAGCATTATCGTGTGCGCCAATTTCCATCAGTTGTGCCAGCGGAATATCCATATGTGCTGCCAGATGTGTCAGCTAAGCGCCTTCCCCCCACCCCCCC
>CAYZQQ010000289.1:0-4990 GCA_964480075.1 uncultured Anaerolineaceae bacterium | reverse complement strand
CGGGAAACCCTTCCCGGTCAACCCAGAGGCGCAACTGCTCTGCCATTTCTTCCGCTTCCGCCTGCGACCGCTCGCGTCCGTTGCCGGAAAATGTGAGCCGCGCCAGCCGTTTGAACGGCGGATATCCCTGCTCGTATCGAAATTTAAGCTCATCGCGATAAAATATATGATAATCGTGTGCCGCGGCGGCGATGATGGCGGGTTGGTCGGGGGTGTAGGTTTGCAGAATCACTTTTCCACCGAGCGGGCTTCGACCGGCGCGCCCCGCCACTTGCATCAACACCTGAAATGTGCGTTCAGCCGCGCGAAAATCAGGCAGATAGAGCGCGGTATCCGCAGAAATAACCCCCACCAGCGTCACCAGCGGCAAATCCAATCCTTTGGCGACCATCTGCGTGCCAATCATCACATTCGCCCGCCCGCTGATAAAATGCTGCAAAAAAGTATAATGGCTGCCCGCTTTGCGGGTGGTATCCCGGTCAAGCCGGATGGGACGCGCTTGTGGGAATTCGCGTTTGAGAGTGGCTTCCACCCGTTCTGTGCCTAGCCCAAAATAGCGAATGCGTTCGCTGCCGCAATCGGGGCAGGTGGCGGGCACATCACCGCGATAGCCGCAGTGATGGCACACCAATTGCTGGCTGGGACTGTGGAATGTCAACGTGGTATCACAGCGGGGACATTCTGCTACATATCCGCAATCGCGGCATATCACAAACGTGGCGGTTCCCCGCCGATTGAGAAACAGGATAATTTGCTCGTCCCGCGCCAGTGTTTCGGTGATGGCTTGACGCAGGGCGCGGCTAAAAATACTGCGATTGCCCGCTTTCAGTTCCTCTCGCAAATCGACCACTTCCACCGGCGGCAGGGGCAGGGTCAACACTTTTTTGTTGTTGGGAATGGCGATGCGGCGCTGTTTGAGCAGCGTTTGCTGAACCCGCAAATGCCGGGCGTGCGCCAAAATTCGTTTCGGCAGCGAAAGTAATCGGTATTCGCCCCGCTCCGCCTTTCGAAAACTGACCACATCGGGGGTGGCGCTGCCCAAAATAACGGGGGCATCGTGCAGCCGCGCCAGCTCGATAGCGGCTTCGCGGGCGTGAAACATTGGCGTGCGGTCTTGTTTGTATGCCGGTTCGTGTTCCTCATCCACAATGACCAACCCCAATCGGCGCACGGGAGCAAACAGCGCCGACCGCGGACCAATGACGATGGGCAATTTGCCGTTTCGCACCCGCTCCCACGTGTCAAACCGTTCGCCGGGAGACAGCGCGGAATGCCACACTGCCACCCGGTCGGGGAATCGGGCGCGCACCCGTTCGATAATTTGGGTGGCGAGCATAATTTCCGGCACCAAAAAAATTACGCCCTGCCGCTGTTTCAAAACCCGCGCCATAGCCTGCATATAAATTTCGGTTTTGCCGGAGCCGGTGACGCCGTGGATGAGAAATGGCGGCGAAAATTTTCCCAGCGCAGGGATGATGGTTTGCAACACGGTTTGCTGTTCGGAGGTGAGCACGGGCGGATGAGAGAGCGTAAACGCCTTTCCCGCCAGCGGGTCGCGCCAACGACGGGCTTCATCCAGCGCAATCGCGCCGACAGCCGCCAAATCGTTCAGCGTTTTTCGGGTAGCGTCCGTCTGCGCAAATACCCAGCCCACCCACACGCTGCCATCTTCCTGCGCCAGCAATTCCAGCACGCGGGCGTGCCGCTCGGCGTGCCGCAGCGAAATAATGGCGGCGGGCACATCAGCGGGGGAAAGCCGCAATGCCACTCGTGGCGGCTCATTCAATTCGATGATGGCGTGTGCTTCGCGTAGCGAGTGCACTGTGGATTGACTTTCAGCGGGCAACGAATCCAGCGCCACGGGATGTCCGGCGGCGCGCAGGGTGTTCCACACGGTTTTCTCCGCCTCTGAAAGCGTTTCCGGTGCAGAGAAATGAGGGGCGATGAGCAGTAATGTTCGGGCGGGCAATAATTCCACCCACCCACGCGCTGCCAACGCCTTCAGCGATGAATCGCTTGCCGCACCCGCCGCCTCTTTCACCGTCGCAACGCGGGGCAGGGGGTCATCACTTTCCCATAAAAAGCGAAGCATATCGGCTTGTTTGGAATTGCGTCCGACGCGGAAAAGCGCGTCTTCAAATTCATCGGGGGTGATGAGCATGGTCACTGTTTGCTCAATGCGGGGACCGACGCGCGGTTTGGAAAGTGTGGCGCGGCGGCGGACGAGTTTTTTCGCCTCCAGCGATTTGACCACATTTCGGTCGAGGTCGTCGAACGGCGCAGGGTTTTTTTGCCCCTGCAAATAGCGCAGCAGCGCCATTTCGGTGGGCAGTAAATTTGGTGGGGCGGGATTGTCGGTGGCGGGTTCCACCACCGTCAGCGGCTGGCGGTTTGCGCCGGGGGGTAGAAAATGGCGCAGCACGGTGGGCAATGGCGCCAAATATTCGCGGACGAGCCAGCGTGCCAGCGACAATTGGGGCGCGGTCACCACGGGCGCATCATCCAAAATAGCGGCGATGGGGCGGGTTTTGGAGACGGGGCTGGTATTGCCCAGCGAAACCACCACTGCTTGCAGCATTTGCGTGCGAAAAGGGACGGCAACCAGTTGCCCAATCCGCAGTTTGCCATCCAATTCGGGAGGAATGTGATAATGGAACGTTTTTTGGCGAGTGTCGTCAACGGTGCGCCATTCAAAATAACTGTCACCACCGTCACGCAATTTTCGGCGCTGAAGGATGGGACGATTGACCACCACTTCGGCGAAAGGGGGCATTATGCCACCCCCACCGCGGCGAATGTGGCGGCAATCAACAACCCCGAAGCCAGCAGCGGTACCCAAATTTGAGATAGCGGTGGAGCGGCATCAACCATATGCGGGGCAGTGTATGGGTCAGCCAGTTGATATTCCGGCATAAATTTTAGCGCGATGAGTATCCCGGAAATCAATCCGCCCAAATGCGCCCAATTGTCAATGCCGGGCATGGATAATCCAAAAAAGATGTTAATGGCAACAATGATGCCCACATTGATGAGGCGGCTGCGCCCGAATGTGCCCAGCATTTCTCGGTAGCGGTAAAAATAGGCAACCTGCATGCCCACAATGCCGAAGATGGCGCCGCTGGCGCCCGCGGAAATAGTGGCACTGCCCAAAACAAAACTGGCGAGGCTGCCGAAAAGTCCCGAAAGTACATAAATGGTCAGAAAACGGGTACGTCCAAAAATGCGTTCTGTTTCTGCGCCGAAGATGAACAGCGCATAAGCGTTGAATAAAATGTGCTGAAACCCGATATGCAGGAACATCGAGGTGAAAAATCGCCACACCTGCCCCTGCGCAATCAGTGGACGAAAGTTTGCGCCCATCAAGACCAATACCAAATTGCTGGTGCTGCCGCCTTTAAAATCTGCGGCGGATACGCCGCTGTAATATGCGGGAAGCTGTGGGACAAGGGTGTTGGCGACCAAAGGCAGTGATTGCTCGATGATAAAAACTATGCCGATGGCTGCCAGCAGCACATATACCCAAAACGGCTTGCCCAACGGCAGTGGAATACCTCTACGGGGGACGGGAACGGGGGATGGTTGGTTCACAGCGAAACCTCCGGGCGGTGGATACGGCAACGTTCAGCTTTGATGATGGCGGCGATGGTGGCGCACGTTTCATCCAAATAATTGTGACGGTTTACCACCAGATAGTCGAACATTGCCACTTTCTCTTGCTCTTTGCGCGCCGTGGCAATGCGGATGGCGAGTTGTCCCGCCTCTTCTGTTTTTCGCTGTTCCAAACGGTGAACCAGCGCTTTTTCTGATTCCGCAGACAGGTAAATGAGTACCGCCTGCGGCACCATTTTGCGAATGGTTTCCGCGCCCTGCACGTCAATTCGCATAATGACATCTTTGCCGCTAGTCAGCGCTTGCCGCACCTGCGCTTTGGGAATGCCTTTATAATCGCCGTAAACCACGGCATATTCCAGCAGTTCGTTGGCGTCAATCATTTTGGCAAATTCCTGCATCGAAACGAAAAAATAATCTTTGCCGTTGATTTCGCCGGGGCGGCGGGGGCGAGTAGTAGCCGTAACCACAAAATGGAACGGGTAGCCCAGTTCTTTCATCCGCGCGAGGGTCACGTCTTTTCCTACCCCGGATGGACCGGAGATAACCACCAGCAGCGGTTTTTCTTCAAACAAATAGGGGTTGATGGGGTCAAGCATTCTGGCTCCCTGCTGTTTTGCAATATTTGTATTTTGTTAGTTATACTCAACAAATATAAGTTTCGCAATTTGGAAGAGCCGGTGTAAAATTTACGTCCTTTTGTAAATGCGGTATAATAGTAAATGTAGAAAAGTTGGGTTGCACCATTTACTCAAAGACTCGACGTAGCGTGAGGTATGACCAATGCCTATATATGAATATGGATGCTATGATTGCCATAAACGGGTTTCGATATTCTTCCGCTCCATTGCTGCGGCTGAACAATCTGAAGCCCGCTGTCCGCGCTGTGGCGGCACGCATCTTAAGCGGCTGGTATCGCGAGTGGCGCGGGTTCGTTCGGAGGATGAACGGCTCGACAGTTTGGCAGACCCGGCGGCTTTGGGCGGTTTTGATGAAAACGACCCTAAATCGATGGCAAAATTTATGAAAACGATGACCCGTGAAATGGGCGATGAGTTGGGCGACGAGCTGGGTTCTGAATTTGATGAAGTGGTAGACCGTTTGGAAAAAGGACAATCACCGGAGGATATTGAAAAAGAAATGCCCGAACTCGGCGAAAATATGCCGGGCGGCAGCGGATCCAGTGCCGCTGCCGATGACTGGCTCGGCTAAAACTGGAATGCCGAAATTTGCTAACAGACACTCTTTCGGTTTGACAAACCTTAACTGAAAATCACGGATGTCTCGAATGGACAAACGGCACAAATGTTCAAAATAATGGCAGAAAATGTTCGTGAAATTCGTTTATTTGTGCTATTTGTGATAAAACTTCGCTTTGTCC
>CAYZQQ010000288.1:0-4999 GCA_964480075.1 uncultured Anaerolineaceae bacterium | reverse complement strand
TTATTGCCGCTCCGGCAGATGTTGTTCATCCGCCGGGGGGAAGTGTTGCGCGGTGGGAAGCAGGCTGCTCCCCGCGCCGACAGTTGTGCCAGCGATGTTATTGTATGGCGCGCCGGTCAGTTCGTCAATCTCCAGCACGCCGCCATAGGTGGTATTCAAATCCACCGAGTCCACCTGCGCATATACCGGTGTGCCCGGTGACAGCGCGCTGAAGTTGCTCTTCGTCGCATCAAATAGCCCGTCGCCAATGGTGAGGGTCAGCGTGCCGCCCGGAACCAACTGTGCCAACGCAGTGCCATCCACACCCCAGACCAGTCCTTCCGCCGCCACATCCGACCAAATCTGGTTGACCTGTGTCGGAACGGGGCTGGGGGCGATATACACATCCACCCAAAAGCCATCGGTAACGGGCGCAAAGCCCTGGTTTTTGATGGTCACGGTCACGGCGTTTTCGGTGGCGATTAATTCACTGACCACCAAATCGGGGGCATACGTGTAATCTTTGAAAAGGATGGGCATATAATTGAACCATAGATTCTGCGCCACGGTGACGGTGACGGTGGCGGTATCGGTGAGAACGCCGTCAGTGACGATGTATGTGAAATTATCCGTGCCGAAGAAGTTGGTGTCGGGGGTATACCGGATGGCGGTACCGCTGATGACCGCTGTGCCGTGCGCGGGACTCCCCACGCCCGCCACCGACAGCGGATCGTTTTCCGGGTCGCTGTCGTTCCCCAGCGGACTGACAGCGATGACGGTATTTTCTACCCCCAGCACGGTATCATCCACCGCCACGGGCGCGTCATTCACCGGGGTGACGGTCACGGTGATGGTCGCGGTGTCGGTCAGTTTTCCATCACTGACGATATAGCTGAAGGTGTCCACCCCGTTGAAATTGAGGGTCGGGGTGTAAACAATGCTATCCGTCCCGCTGATAACTGCCGACCCGGAGCCCGGCGCGCCCACGCCCGTCACCGACAGCGGATTGTCGTCGGTGTCGTTTGCCAGCGGAGAAATGTGCACGGCAGTATCCTCCGGCGTCGCAACGGTGTCATCCGCCGCCGAAGGTTTGGCATTGGGCACCACAATTTTCACATTGCTGATGTTGTTCGCCGCATCCGCATCGGGGGATATTGTCGATATTTGCGCGGTGTTGGTAAAGGTATCACTTTCCAAAATGCGGGCAATGGTTCCCGTCACGGTGATGACACCTTTGGCGCCTTTGCCCAGATTTTCCACCTGCCACACATACGCCGGACTCGCGCCGGTATCGGTCACAATTGCGTCCGCCGCCGTGAACGCCGTGCCGGTAATGCTCGCCGGAACCGCATCGGTGATGACCAGCCCATACAGCGCGGAATCGCCGGTATTCGAAAATGTCAGGGTGAAGGTGATGGGGTCGCCCGCCGCCGGTGTTTCGCGCAGATATACCGTTTTGGCAATTGCCGCATCGGAGGTGAAGCTTGTTTCATCAAAACCGATGTCCACTCCACCGCCGCCGGGACGGTGATTGCCCTCAAAGTCGGTGGTGTACGGGGAAACAATCCCCGCATTGATTGCCCAACTGCCGGGTTTTAAATGGTAATCTACAAATAATGCATCGGAAAAAGCGGGGTCGCCGGTGACGCTGTGTCCGCCACTCATCACCGTGCCGGTGATGGCATTATTCCGGGCGAACAAGTTGTAATCTTCAGTCACCGCGCCCGCCGTCACCGCAATCGCAAAGCCATAATCCGACAGGATGGTATCGGTGATGGCAACGCTGCCGGTGGCATCCACCAGAATTGCCGAATTACCGATTGGGAGCGAGTCACCCATTGTTGTGGGTGCAATGGTATTGTGCCACAGTTCCACGGTATCGCTGTGCGCCAAATAGAGCGCGTTGCCGTCGTCCCCGGCGCCGTTACGGGCGAAGAGGGCATTCACCAGCCGCCCGCCGTTGCCCGCCAGCACCAGCGCACCGCCAAGCGTCGCCGCCTGGTTTCGCACAAAGAGCGTATCGGTCAGCCACAAAGACCCGCCGACATCCAACGCCCCGGCGCGTCCGCCCGAAGCCCGGTTGTCCCAAAACTCGCTGTCAATCACAGTGGCGTCGCCACCGACCCACACCGCGCCGTCCCGCATATTGGCGCCATTCTCGAAAAAATACACCGTGTCAAGTGTCGCATCGCCATTGGCATAGAGCGCCCCCACGCTGAACACCAGGGCGCCATTGTACTCAAATCCACTCTGTTCTATATCAACCGATTGCCAACTGAACACCCCTCCTCCGAAGTTGCGAGCTGCGTTGATGCCAACGTCTGTCAGAAACATTGTCACCGAGCCGTCGGCGTACACCCCGCCGCCGCGGTCGCCGGCGCTATTGTTGTAAATTACACCGAGTGTCACGGTGACGGCATCAGCGGCATGCACTGCCCCACCACTGCCGGATAGTGCCCGGTTACCCGAAAATTCGGTGTCCGATAAAACCGTCTGTCCCTGCACCATCACCGCGCCGCCGTTGGCATTTGCCTGATTGCCGAAAAAATTGGTCGTCGTCAGCCATAGTGAGCCGCTCACATTGAGCGCGCCGCCATCGGCAACAGAAGCTGTATTATTGGTGAACACTGCGCCGGTGAACCAGCCCGTATTCGCCACGTCAATCGCCCCGCCCGCCGACGCGGTATTGTTTTCAAATTGCGTGCCGCTGACGGTCAACATCCCGTCCGACCGCACCCCACCGCCAATGTCGGTGGCGGTGTTGAACGAAATAGCTCCGCCGGTGATACGGATATCCGACCCGAAACTGTTGACACCACCCGCTTGCCCCGCCGCCGTGTTGCTCAACACATTGGTATCGGTCAGCGTTAAATTGCCGCGCACATCCAGCGCGCCGCTATCCGCCGCCGACACATTTCCGCTGAATACCGCACCGTCCGCCGTGAGCGCGCCTTCTACTTTCATCCCGCCAACCGCGTCATTTTGCGCCACATTTCCCGCAAACGTCCCGCCGGCCATCTGCACATTTGCACCGGCCCAAACGGCGCCATATCGCTGTCCGGCGGTATTGCTGATGAAATCGGTGGCGGTGAAAACGCCATCGCCGAACAGATACAGCGCCCCAGCATGATAATCGCGCGCCGAGTTGCGCTCGAACCGGGCGTTAGCGATGGAGATATTCTGCCATGCCAAAACCCCACCGCCAAACAATTGCGCAGAATTGCTGATGAATTGCGTGCCGCTGATGGTCACTGCGGCACCGGCAAACAGTGCGCCTGCCAGCCCGGCTTTATTTTCTTCAAAATTGCCGCCCGAAATTATGACCGGTGCAATGGAGGCGTTCACCGCACCGCCCTGCACCGCCGCCGAGTTGCTCAAAAAGTTGGTATTGGTCATAATGAGCGGGGTTTGGATATTTATGGCGCCGCCGCTGCCGCCGGCATAATTTTCGGCAAAAGTGGCATTGGAAATGTGGATAGTATCCAGCGCATACCACAGCGCGCCGCCATCGGTTGCCGCCCGGTTGGCGGTAAATTGAGCACCATCAATATCGAGTGCACCATCAACATTGAGCGCCCCCGCCGTGCCGCCCTGTGCCACATTCCCGGCAAATTCGCCGCCGGAAATTCGGGCATTTCCAAAAACATAAATACCGCCGGTACCGCCATTGGCGGTATTACTGATAAATCGGGTATCGGTCATCACCAAATTATTATAGACAAACATACCGCCGACATTTATATTGCGGGCAGTATTCCGTTCAAACAAACCATTGCTAATGGAAACATTACTCCACGCGAAAATAGCGCCGCTATATGTTTGCGCGGTGTTACTGATGAACTGCGTGCCGGAAATAGTGAGCGTGCCATTGGCATACAGCCCGCCCGCCCAACTGCCCGATGCGTTATTTTCGATGCGCCCGCCGGTGAGTTGTACCGGGTTGGCATCGGTTTTTATTCCGCCGCCATCACCTGCCGAGGTATTGCTCAATACATCAGTGTTGGTCATCGTCAGCATCCCCTGCACATTGATGGCGCCGCCGTCATTGCCGGAGATATTGTCGCTGAACACCGTACCGGATAATACAACATTGTTAATACTGTTGAGACCGCCGCCGCTATTGACTGTATTTCCGTTGCGCACCGCCAGCCCCGAAATTGTCACCAACACATTGCTGGTAATATTGAACACCCGCCCGGCGCTGTTGCCGTCAATAGCCAACAGCGCTACGCCGGGTCCGGTGATGGTGAGCGGGTCGGCGGAAATGGTCAATTCGCCCAGGGTGAGGGTGATAACGGCGGGGGTGGTCAGGGTGAATGAAATGACATCTGCGCCGCTGCCCGCCGCACATGCGTCCACAGCAGAGTCGGTGTTTGCAGCTTGGATGGCTTCTCGCAATGAGCAGTCGCCATCAGCATTCAGTTCATCGGCGGCGGTATTGACGATGATGGGACCCACCGCCGACACTTGCGTCATACCTGCGCCGTAGCTCAGCAGTCCGAAGAGCAACCCCAGCCCGGTTAATATTGCCAGCCCCAGTTTCCGAAATTTTTTATTGTGAGCCATCATCATTCCTCGGGATTTTTTTATGAAGGTGATTTTTTCGCTGAAAAAAAAACGGGTGCGTAGGGGCGGCTCGCGAGCCGCCCCTACAGAATATTTCGCAAAACTATTTCATCACCAGTGGCAGATAAATTTGGTGTTGCGGAACAACCAGCGCAAATTGTGTCAGATGTGCCAGCGTGAAAGTCAGGCGATGATTCACAGTATCCCGCGCCACAATAGTGATGCCATCTCTGCCCCACGCGCTGCCGTCCCAATATCGCACATCCAACAGCCCCTCAGTGCGACTGCCCGCCAGTGCCGAAGCGCTATAATCCACGGTCACGGTGATGGGCGTGGTAAAGGTGTATGGCGATGTTGCTACCCCGTTCACATAGGCTTCCAGCACAAAGGTGAATCCGGCGAATGCCAATCCCGGTGGTGGGCTGCCGACTGTAGATGTTTGGGTAAATACCAA
>CAYZQQ010000287.1:0-5017 GCA_964480075.1 uncultured Anaerolineaceae bacterium | reverse complement strand
CTTTGGCAACTTCCACACACCCCAACGGGTCATCGCAGGTGTAGCCGGTTGCCTGCTGGGCGGTCGGCGCCGCTGCCGGCGCTGTGGTCGGCGCCGCTGCCGGCGCTGTGGTCGGCGCCGCTTTCGTCGGGGCGGCTGCCGGGGCTTTCGTCGCCGTCGGTTGGCTCCCGCCACACGCCGCCAGCGCCAACACTAATATGAGCATCATACTCGCTATGACTATTACTCGCTTTTGCATTTCTCCTCCAATTATCACATTCGTGTGATTGTTTACAATAACAAGCCTTCAATATTGCAAGTAAAATCCGCTAAGTTTTGTTGCCTCACCCCCTTTCATTAAGTTGGTGCATTTTACAAAGCTAACGATGCTTGTGCATTCACTAACGATACATGCGTGTTTCATGCATCCTTGATATTTAGGAATGCTCAAGTATAGCACGAATATATGCAACCTGTCAATTTGACAAAGTTTTTGGTCGAATGGTAATTAGTTGAGTCGCAACAATTTTTTCTGCCAAATTTCTAAATGTGCATACAACCATTCCGCATCGGCGGCTTTTGGGTTTTGTACCAGATATTGCTGTATATCGAAAACTGCGTTTTGAAAATTATGCAGACGATACGCAATTAAGCCCCGGTCACGGAGATGATGGGCTTCGCCGGGATGCACCGCTATTTGCAAATCAACCACTTGATGCGCCGATTGCCAATTCTGGTGGCTGACATAAATTTGCTGTAAATTCAATAACATGCGCGCTAGAATATCACGTTTCGATACCGGCTTCAAATAATCGCGCCGAAACGGGATGCGGTCATCTTCGGGAATCTGCGCGATGTCCATACAATCATCTTCCGTGAGAAAACCACCCTCATTGAATGGGTCAAGATACACCGGTTGACCCTCGACATTAAATGCCACCAAAAAATGCCCCGGCAAGCCAATACCTGCCAGCGGCAATTTCAACCGCCAGCCAATTTCCAAATAGATGACACTGAGGGTGATGGGCAGTCCGGTTTTGGTGACCAGCACTTGGTCGAGAAATGAGTTTTGCGGGTGATAATAATCGGCGCGGTTACCAGAAAAGTGTTCCTGCTCGAAAAAATAGGCGTTCAGCGCATCGAATCGCTGTTGCACCGAACCGTCATCCCTCGCCGACACACGCACTGCCTGCGCCATATCATCCAGTTTCGCCAGCGACGCATCCACATCTACCCGCGAATTTATCGCTTTTGAAATGAGCAATGCGCCACGCGCCAAATTGATGTCCGGTTCAGCACGGTTGATTTCTTTCTCAAATTCCTGCACGGTTTTCGCCATAAAAAACGGTAATTATTCAGCGACACAGAGTATCACAAAGAAAACACCGAGATACACTGAGAGAAATGAAAAAATTACCACCGAAGACTCTCCACATCTCTGTGAACGATCTGTGAATCTCTGTGTCCCAACTTGCCCGCTAAATAGATACAAAAAACGTCTCCCCAAATTTTCTCCGGTGGAGACGTTTTACGCCTTTATGGGTGTTCTGTCAAATTACGGCAGTTAAACTTCTTTGGGGGCAATCATTTTCTCCGGTCGCATATATTCCTCAAATTGCCCGGCAGTGAGAATACCAAGCTCAACCGCCGCCTCTTTCAGGGTTTTGCCTTCGGCGTGCGCTTTTTTGGCGATTTTCGCGGCGTTGTCATACCCCACATACGGGTTCAGCGCAGTCACCAGCATCAGCGAATTTTCCAGATAATAGTTAATTTTTTCAGGATTGGCTTTGGCGCCTTCAATCATATTTTTGCGGAATGAATCACACGTATCGCCCAGCAAACGGATGGATTGCAGCAGGTTGTAAATCATCACCGGTTTGTACACGTTCAACTCGAAGTTACCGCTGGCGCCTGCCATATTGATGGTCACATCGTTGCCCATCACTTGCGTGCAGACCATGGTCATCGCCTCTGCCTGCGTGGGATTGACTTTGCCCGGCATGATGGAACTGCCCGGTTCGTTGGCAGGCAGGGTCAATTCGCCAAATCCACAGCGGGGTCCCGACCCCATCCAGCGCACATCGTTGGCAATTTTAAAGAGCGATGCGGCCAGCGTTTTTAGCACGCCGCTCATTTCCACCACGGCATCATGCGCCGCCAATGCCTCAAATTTATTTTCGGCGGTACGGAAAGGTAATCCGGTCAATTCGGCAATTTTCGCCGCCGATTTTACCGCAAATTGGGGATGGGTGTTCAAGCCGGTACCGACGGCTGTGCCGCCGAGCGCCAACTCGTACAGTGAATCGAGCGCATTGTTGATGCGTTTCAATCCGTGGTCAAGCTGTGCCGCATAGCCGGAAAATTCCTGCCCCAGCGTCAATGGGGTGGCATCCATTAAATGGGTGCGCCCGGTTTTGATAATGTCTTTAAATTCTTCTGATTTGGCGGTCAGCGCGTCGCGCAGTGCGGTCACATTCGGAATTAAAAGGTGAACCACCTGCTCTGCCGCCGCGATGTGCATGGCAGTGGGGAAGGTGTCGTTGCTAGATTGAGCTTTATTCACATCATCATTGGGATGAACGGGTTTTTTGCTGCCCAGCGCGCCGCCCGCCAATTCGATGGCGCGGTTGGAGATGACTTCGTTGCTGTTCATATTGGTTTGCGTGCCGCTGCCCGTTTGCCATACCACCAGCGGGAAATGCTCATCGAGCTTGCCTGCGATGACTTCGTCGGCGGCTTGCACGATGAGTTTCGCTTTTTCCGGCGGCAGCCAGCCCACGTCTTCATTGACCAGTGCCGCGGCTTTTTTGAGGATACCCAGCGCCCGAATCAACTCGCGCGGAAAACGCTCGCCACCGATTTTGAAGTTCATCAGCGATCGTGCCGTCTGTGCCCCGTAATATTTATCGACGGGGACTTTTACCTCTCCCATTGAGTCAGTTTCAATCCTGTATTCCATCATAAACCTCGCTGTTTATTGAAATTGGTTGATAAAAAATCTCATAAAAAGTATACTCTCATCCATATTTCAGTGCAATAATTCACAGGTGTTTTTAAACAAAGTAGGGGCGCTCGCGAACTGCCCCTACAAACGCATACCCTACTTCCATCTTGTCAGAATCCGTTCCCGCTCGAAGAGGACGGTTGCCACCCACAGCACCAGCACGTCCAACGCCAGCGCCACCGCCGTGGCAATCAGCATCAGCGGCAGGTTGAGCAGCAGAAACCCGGTCACTTGCCCGATGCTCAATGCCACCACCGGAATGACCACCATCCCGCCAAGTTGCTGCGCCACGCGGGTGTCATTCACCCGCGAGGAAATAATGATGCCGACCATCACCGCGAAAACTGCCAACAGCGGCGCGAGCAACCCCATCGATACCCACCATATCGCGCCGGTGAGCGCGCGGAACACCACCGCCGACACCATAAATTTCAGCCCCACCAGCGAAAACGCATACGCCACCCACGTCGCCAGCACACCGGGCATCACCGCCGCCAGTGATTTGCCCAGCAAAATATCGGTGGTTGAAACGGGGGTCGCCAGCAACGGTTCCAGCGTGCGCGCTTTTTTCTCACCGATGATGCTGAACGCGGCAATCGTCATCGGCACAATCAGCGGAATAATGAGAAACAGTATCATCATTTGCTGCATCATCACAATTTGAAACACATCGGTGGGCGGCAAATTTGCCCACTGCGGCACGTGTGCGATGAATGCCGCCACATCTTTGGCGGTGATGGGGTCGGTATCTGAAAATGCGACGGTGCTGTATGCCACCAAAATCGGCAACAGCGGCAAAATCAGCACGGGACCAATCACGGTGAACAGCAGTAATTTATTACCGGTAATTTCGCCCAACTCTTTTAAAATGATGGTCTTCAGCCGGTTCATACATCCCCCTCCACCAGCGACAGATACACATCTTCCAGCGAATGGGTCTGCTCCGAAACCCCGCGGATGCGCACGCCGAACCCGACCAGCGCGGCGACCAAATCTGGGGTGCGGGCAGCGCCGTCCGTCAGGGTGACGGTCAGTGTGCCATCCACCAGATTTGCCTGCCGCACAAATGGCAGTTGCGCCACCCGCGCCGCCAAATCTGCCGCCGGATTTTCCAGCGCGACGACCGTCGCCTGCCCAAACAACCGCCGTCGCAGGGCAGACGGGGTATCGAGCGCGACCAGTTTGCCGTGGTTCAGCACGCCGATACGGTCACACAGCCGCTCCGCTTCATCTAAATTGTGGGTACACATAAAGATGGTTCGTCCCTGCCCCGAAAGGGTTTCAATGGCTTCACGGACGGTTTTTGCCGCCGAGGGGTCGAGTCCGGAAGTCGGTTCATCCAGAAAAAGCGCGGGCGGTTCGTGGAGCATAGCCCGTGCCAGCGCAAGTTTCTGTTTCATCCCTTTAGAAAATGTCCCGGCAGTATCATCAGCGCGGTCTGCCAGCCCAAACTGCCGCAGATATTTTTCCACCTGCGCAGACGGGTTATCCACGCCATAGAGGTCGGCAAAAAAACGCAGGTTTTTTCGCGCCGAAAGATTTTCATACAGCCCGGGACTTTCGGTGAGAATGCCGACGCTCCGGCGGATAGCCGTATTGTCCGCGCCCAGCCGGAAACCGTTGACGGTCGCCGTACCGGCAGAGGGGGCAATCAGCGCGGTGAGCATGCGGATGGTGGTGGTTTTTCCCGCGCCGTTGGGACCGAGAAAACCAAACACCTCGCCACGCTCGACGGTGAACGTCAATCCGTCCACCGCCGTAAATTCAGCTTCGTTTTTCCCGCCCGGAAATCGGCGGGTGAGGTTTTGGAGGGTTATTGCGGGCATGGTAGTTTTTGGTTCAAAATTTAAGGGTCCAAACTGATTGACTGACAAATCTTTTTGGGATGCAGATTGTCGCAGGTTCACGCTGATTATGTTGTTGAAACTTTTAGGTTGGCAGAAATTCAGCCACAAATTTTAAGTAACCGTTCACCCCCTCCCCCGTCTCCAATCAGTGAGCTTGTCGAAGGCAATGCTATAGTTTTTCAGAAAA
>CAYZQQ010000286.1:0-5037 GCA_964480075.1 uncultured Anaerolineaceae bacterium | reverse complement strand
CTGTGGTCACACGCTTATTATTAGGGAGACTATGCTTCAAATTTATATCCTTTCCTTAATTATTTAGGTTTATTTAAAATATAATGATAGAGAGAAACGATTCATTTTGAAATAAAAACAGTGCTTCTTTTCAACTTGTAATCCTCCAACTTGCACTGAACAACACCCAACCATGTTTCGCAAATTTTCAAGTAATTATCTATCTTCAATTGCAATTGATATTGCAAATCCAACCAACTGCGCGACCCGCCGAGTCAGAAATTCGACTTAATTTGCTTTACGTAGCTGACCTTACGCAGTTTGAAATTTGACACATTTAATATTTTAGCAATTGTGGTATGATGCCCCCTCCCCGGTGGGAAGGGGGGACACTATACACAGAGGGGAGGGGGAAATTCAAAGTTGTTATTTTTCAATAATAAGACTCCGCTGAAAAAACTAAAATTCTCACGCAAAGTCGCCAAGAACGCCAAGAAAAAAGAAATAGTTGTACAAAATAATTCTACAAAAAGCATAACAAATAGCTTAAAAATCTTTGCGACTTTGTGGCTTCGCGTGAGGTAATCCTTTTTTCAGTGGACTCATAATAAAGCCAATCGTTCTAATTTGTCAAATCCCCAACTGCGTAAAGTGAGTTACGTAAGTGAACCTTTTAGGGGGTTTTAGCTTCCATTGCTTCAAAACGGCGGTCAACCACCGCTTGTGTCTCATCGGTGGCTGTTGACACAAACAGAAATGACGGGTAGCATGAGTCGCAAAGGCAATTGTTATGATAACGCGCCGATGGAAAGTTTTTTCGGTACCTTGAAAACAGAACGCGTTTTTCATCGGCACTATACCACCCGAGCAGAAGCCAGATTGGATATTTTTGTTGAGGTGTTTTATAATCGTTATCGGCGTCATTCGGCATTGGGTTACAAAAACCCGGTCAGCTATGAAGCCTTGCCTTTAGGCGCTTAACTTCCTGTCTACTAAACCGGGGTGACCTCAAAACGCAATAAACTATCTATCAGGCAAAACACGGATTATCGGATGATTATCTCCGCCAACAACTAATATGAGTCCACTGAAAAAGGGGTAAAAAATGAACCACAGAGACGCAGAGGCACAGAGAAAAATAAGGTTTGAGAGCCGGATAGCCGGCGATATCTGAGATTTTTCGAGCAAATTGGACATTAAACTCGAAACCTTTAAATTCTCCGCTTCTCTGTGCCTCTGCGGTGAAAAATTGACCTTTTTTCAGGCGAGTCCTAATATCTCTCGCTATCCAAATGCGTCTTGCGTGAGTCCAAAGTAATTGAAGTATCTGCAATTTTGAACCCTGAAGCTCGAAACTCGAAGCCTTGAACTGGAAACCCGAAACTCGAAACCCAAATCGAATAAACATCATTATCAGTGTGATAATTTTTCTCGGCGCGTTGTCTGCATACATCCACACCCTCGCGCCGACGGTACTCAATGGTGATGCCGCGCTTTTCCAGTTCACCCCGGCGGTGCTGGGGGTGACATACCCCACCGGCTATCCGGTGTATCTGCTGGCGGCGCGGCTATGGCTGGCGCTGTTCCCCATCGGCGAAACAGCATGGCAAATGAACCTGTTTTCGGCGGTGTGTGCCGCGCTGGCAATGGCAATTTTCTACCGGGTGGCGCAAAATATTCTGCGCTATCGGCTGGCGGCGGTTAGCAGTGTGTTGCTTTTTGCCACCATGCCCACTTTTTGGCGTTGGGCAACCGAAGCCAAAATTTACACGCTGAATATTTTGCTTTTCACTGCCGCGCTCTATTTTCTCACCCGCCCCAAAACTGCGAAATCCGAACCCCGCCCCCCGATTCTCGGCGCGCTTTTTGCCGGATTGCAATTGGGCGTTCACAGCACCACGGTACTGCTCATTCCGGGAATTGTGTGGCTATTATGGCGAAACCTCCGCTTGCAGTGGACGGTAAAACGCGCGCTGGCGCTGCTGGCGGCATTTGCAGCACCCGCCGCGCTGTACCTGTATATTCCCATCCGCGGCGAAATGCTCATCGCGCAGATGGGGCGCACGGCAGCCATTCGGCACGGGTTGTTGGCATATTTCTACCACAGCGGATTTTCGGGGTGGGTGCGCTATTTTACCGCCGCCGATTTCACCGGCGGTATCGTCACCAACTGGGGCGCTGTGCCGCACGATTTTTTTGCGGTCTATCTGGGACGACTGCTGCCCGTCGATTGGGGTTGGGCTGGTATCGCGTGGGGCTTTATGGGGCTGATGGTGTTTCTGTGGTGGCACCCTCTGCGATGCTGGGCGGCGCCGCTGATGCTGTTGTTCGCTCTGCCGATCCCTTTTGTGCTGACATACGGACGCGGCGAGCAAAATGCGTTTTTGCTGACCAGTAATCTGATTTTCGCCCTGTTTGCCGGTGGGGCGGTCGCTGCGCTCCAATCCAAAATTCAAAATTCAAAATTTAAAATTAACCGTCCCCGTTTATTGAGAACCGGATTGATGAGCGTTGTTTTTCTGCTGGCGCTCATCCTCCCCATCCAACACGCGCAGAGCAATATTAACTGGCTCAGCCACAAATGGGACACTGCCAGCCGCGATTACTGGCTCGATGCGCTGACGCATCCGCTGGAACCCGATGCGGGTATTATGGCAACTTGGGGCGATTTAACTTCGATGTGGTATATGCAGCACAGCCAACATTTGCGTCCCGATATTGCCGGATTGTACCCGCCCACCGAACCCGTCGCCGCCAATTGGCTGGCGCAGGGAACGCCGCTGTATATCGCCGGTCCCGTGCTGGATGAATGGTCGGCGGATGAGTTGGCACGCTATCAACTGATTCCGTGGGGGCGGTTGGTGCGCCTCTTGCCCCAAAATGTCGAAATCCCCATCCCGCAATTGCCGCAGGCAGAAAATGCCAACTTCGATGGAAAATTAGCGTTGGATAGCGTCCAATTTTCCGCCGAAATACTGTCGGGGGAGCGAATGACCATCCGTCTTTCGTGGCGCGGATTGATAGAGTTGCCCCGAAAAGCACGCTATTCTCTGCGGCTGGTCGCGGCGGACGGAACCGTCATTGCCCAAAAAGATGATGCCATTCGCCCCGGCTGGTATCCCGCGCCGACCATTCCCGCCGGATTGCCGATGCTCGGCGCATATTCGCTCAATGTACCGTTGGGGTCACTCCCCGGCGATTACCGATTGCAGATTGCCGTGTATGACCGTATCGGGCAAGAATGGACGCTGGCAGACGGCAGGCGAACGCTTGATTTGGGTGCGGTCTCGGTGCGATTTTCTCCCGCCGCGGGCATCGCCGGGTGGCGGCGTTTCAATGGCGAAATTGCGCTCGATGCAGTGGAATTTGGCGTGTCACGGGTGAGGCAGGGAAAAGGCTATCCGGTGCGATTTCTGTGGCGAGCGTTAAAACCACCTGCCGCCGATTATACATTACGGGTAGAATTGGTTGACCGCGACGGGCGCGTGTGGCGCGATTGGCGCATCCCCACTGAAACTGCGGCATGGCGCGAAAATCAGCAGGTGCGCCGGCAGGTGGACATCATCGTTCCCGCCGAAGCGCCCACCGGAGCCGACTCGCTGTCGATGCGGGTGAGCTGGCTTCGACCGGACGGTACAGCGCTACCGGCGCGGCAATGGATTCTGCCGGCGGGCGATAGTTTTTCGTTGCGCAGCCCTGTTATTCTGCCGAAAAAGAATCGGCAATTTGAACGCCCTGCGATTGTCGGAAAATTGGTGGATGTCGATTTTGATGATAAACTGGCGTTGGTCGGGATTGAAATGCCCGCCGGTGTGTCGCTCGGCGCGGCAACACTGCCGTTGACTCTCTATTGGCAGGGGCGCGGCGATATGCGCGAAGTTTATTCAGTGTTCGTGCATGTGGTGGACGCCGCCGGAAATGTGGTGGCGCAGCATGATGGCATTCCCGCCAAGGGTAAAGAGCCGACCACCGGCTGGGCAGTCGGCGAATATATCACCGACCCGGTAGAGATTTTGCTGCCCGCCGAGTTGCCTCCCGGCACGTATTCGGTGGTGGTGGGGATGTATTTACCTGCTACCGGCGCGCGTTTGCCGGTTTCGGGCGGCGGCGATTCATTCAGTTTAGGGAGAATTCTGTTGAAAAGTGAATAGACCTCTTGCAAAAGTTCTAAATTTAGGTTGGGAACATTCTTCTAAACCTGAATTCGAGATAAGCAAAAGACTACTCAAACAGTCCCAAAAATAGTCCACAGATTAACACATTACACTGATTTTTTGTTTTTCTGTACCCACAAGGCATTATGATGTGAATCTGTGAAAATCTGTACCCATCTGTGGACTGAAAAACATTATCCCGAACTGACGTTCTAAAGTAAAAAAGATGATTTCCGTATTTTTTCCGATGTCATTCCCGCGAAAGCGGGAATCCATAGTTTTTTCTGGATACCGGATATTTCCCTGCGGGAAATTCCAGTATGACAGACTTGTGCAAGAGGCCTAATGAGTGAATCTCCAATAACCAATCTCACGTTTTTACGCATCACGAATGACCAATAACCAATGACCAACCACCAACTTAACTTGAAATTAAATATCCGCACCCAAATGCCATTGCGATATTTTCCGTTTTGGGCGGGACTGCTTTTTTTTGCGATCTACCTACTGGCGCTCCCCACGACCGTTTCATCGCTGGATGAACTGGGCTTGCTCACCGCCGCCAATAGCATGGTACAGCGCCACCGCGCCGACATCAACCTGCTGGCGTGGTCGGCGGGGCAGGAAAACGCGGTCGGCGCATGGCGTTCTGATGGGAATTTCTATCTGACATTCGGCAAGTGGTTGATTTGGCTGTATGTTCCGCTGATGGGGCTGGCGCATTTTGTGCCCGGTTTGAATCCGTTGCAGTTGGGCATGCTGACCAACGGTGTGTTGCTGGCAATTGTCACCGCGCTGATTGCGTGGGCGCTCATTCGGCGCGGACTGCTGCCCCGCCCCGTGCTGACCAGCACCCTGCTTTTTGGCGGACTGGCGCTCTTTTTTAAATTTGATGGCGAAACCC
>CAYZQQ010000285.1:0-5046 GCA_964480075.1 uncultured Anaerolineaceae bacterium | reverse complement strand
ACGATTCTAACGAACAACTCATCACGTAAGAGAATGCTGTATCGAGACCCAAACCGTTAGCCAGCACTCGCGTGCGCAGGTCGCGATCGGTGACGATACCGACGGGGGTTGAATCTACCAGCACCGAGCTGACCCATGCCTGCCGCATGGCTTTGGCGGCATGTTCGACCGTTGCCGTTTCCGGCACAAAAAGGGGTGGGCGGGCAAGAAGTTTTTCCACAGGTGTGGTGATATTGCCGGTTAAAGAGGGTGTGTCAGAAAATGGAGATAAACTCCGCAAGCGTTCGCTGAGACTCTTGAGAAAGAATTCCGCAAAATCAATGTTTTTCACCAATTGGTGAAAAACATTCTCCGGGATACCGTATACAGTTACGGTATCTTGGGCAATAACATCCACGGCAGGCGCACCGCCATTCAACATAGAAGGGTAGCCGAACATATCTCCCTCTTCTAAAATTTGAGCGATGCGCCCGTCGTGCAAAAAGTGTACCATGCCCGAACTGATAACATACAGAAATCGGCTGGGCTCGCCCCCCTGATGAAGGATTATCGTTCCATGCACAAAGGTGAGCGTTTGCAATTTTGATTCAACCAGCGCTATTTCATCGTGCGTTAAACGGTCAAACGGAAATTGTGATCGAATAAAATCCATAATTGTCACGCATTTTACGGAGTACTATTATGGTGCAGTATAAACTTTAAGAATCGCCGGTATTTTTCCCCCGTCTCTCTTTACTGACGACTGATAGCTGAAATGTGCCGAGGTTATACGACTATTTTCTGCTGGGGATACCCCAATTGGGCAAGCGCCCTGGTTATTTCATCTAAAATTGTTGGGTCGTCAATGGTGGCGGGCATGCGATACGGTGTGTTATCGGCAATTTTCTTCATGGTGCCGCGCAGAATTTTGCCGGAGCGGGTTTTGGGCAGTCGCTCTACCACCATGGCGATTTTAAACGAAGCCACCGGACCGATTTCCTCGCGCACCATGTGAATGACTTCGTGGACAATATCGGTGTGAGCGCGGGTTACACCGGCTTTTAGCACCATTGTCCCCAGTGGAACTTCGCCTTTCAGGGTGTCATTCACGCCGATGACGGCGCATTCGGCTACATCCGGGTGTGATGCCAACACTTCTTCCATTGCGCCGGTGGACAGACGGTGTCCTGCCACGTTGATGATGTCATCGGTGCGACTCATAATAGATAGATAGCCGTCATCGTCTTTAAAACCGGCATCGGCGGTAACATAATAGCCGGGATAATGGTTGAGATAGGCTTTAATAAAGCCGTCGTCGTTATTCCACAGGGTGGTCAATGTGCCGGGGGGCAGAGGCAATTTTACTACAATACTGCCGATTTTCCCAGCTTCAACTTCGTAACCGCCTTCATTCAAAATGCGTACATCGTATCCGGGCACGGGTTTGGTGCAAGAGCCGGCTTTTACGGGAAACGCTCCCAAGCCGATGCTGTTTGCGCCGATGGGCCAGCCGGTTTCGGTTTGCCACCAGTGGTCAATCACCGGCACTTTTAGATGGTCTTCTGCCCAATGGAGGGTATCGGGGTCGCATCGTTCACCCGCCAAAAAGAGCGTTCGGAAAGTGGACATAGCATATTTAGTAATGAAAGTGCCATTGGGGTCGTCGCGTTTTATGGCGCGGAAGGCGGTGGGGGCGGTAAACAACACATTTACCCCGTGGTCGGAAATGACGCGCCAAAATGCGCCGGGGTCCGGGGTGCCGACCGGTTTTCCTTCGTATAAAATAGTGGTGCAACCTTTTAACAGGGGTCCATATACTATATACGAGTGTCCCACCACCCAACCCACGTCGGAAGCTGCCCAATAAACATCACCGGCATCAACACCGTACACGTTTTTCATACTCCATTTTAGCGCCACCATATGCCCGCCGTTGTCGCGCACCACGCCTTTGGGCATACCTGTCGTGCCGGATGTATAAAGAATATAAAGCGGGTCGGTGGCGGCAACCGGTACACAATCAACAGGGTGGGCGGCAGCCATCATTTCTGCCCAATCGACGTCGCGCCCTTTAATCATTGCCGCCTGTGCCTGCGGGCGCTGAAAAATAATCACGCTATCCGGTTTTGATGTTGCCAATTCGATAGCATGGTCAAGCAGCGGTTTGTATTCAATGATGCGGTTCACTTCAATGCCACAGGAAGCGGAAATAATAGCTTTTGGGGTGGCGTCGTCAATGCGAATAGCCAACTCGTGGGCGGCAAATCCGCCAAATACCACCGAATGGATCGCCCCGATGCGGGCACATGCCAGCATGGCAATTGCCGCTTCCGGGACCATCGGCATATAGATGATGACCCGGTCGCCTTTTTCAACGCCCATATTTGCCAGCACACCGGCAAAACGAGAAACTTCATTGAGCAGTTGAGCATACGTGTATTTTTTAACGGTGTTGGTGACCGGGCTATCATACACCAGTGCCAGTTGGTCGGCGCGCCCGTTAGCCACGTGAAAATCGAGTGCATTGTAGCAAGTATTGGTTTCTGCACCGACATACCATTTGTAAAAGGGAGCGTTAGAATCATCAAGCACGTTGTTCCATTTTTTAAACCAGTGAACATCTGCTGCGGCTTCTGCCCAAAACCCGTTTGGGTCATTGATTGAACGACTATAGACACGGTCATATTGTGCGGGCATATTTTTTACTCCTTTCCGTTCTTTCCAACCGGAACGATTGGCGGGGTACGGTTGCAGGGGGAGATGGCTCACACTGCCCATATGAGCCATCTCCATTTTAATATCAATTAGATTGGCAACCCCGTTAATGGACAGCAGCTTCGCTAGCGCCACTGGGGATGCGGACACGTTCAACCATATCCTGAATTTCCTGCGGCGGCGGCGTGGTGAAAATTGAAACGACATAAGCCACCGCAAAGTTGAGAATCATCCCCACGGTACCGATACCTTGCGCCGAAATACCGAGGAACGGACCCATCAGCGGTTCGGGCGTGCCGAGGATTTTTGTGGAGCGCATCATGATAATCATAAAAGCGGTGAAAACCAGTCCGACTGACATCCCGGCAATCGCGCCTTTGTCGTTCATACGTTTGTCAAAAATACCCAGAATGATGATGGGGAAGAAGCTGGCTGCTGCCAGCCCGAAGGCGAAGGCAACCACCTCCGCGACGAATCCGGGGGGATGGATACCAAACCACCCGGCGACAACAACCGAGAGCAGAATAATGACACGCCCCACGGTGAGTCGTTGCTGTTCAGATGCCTCCGGATTGATGAGCCGGAAGTAAATATCGTGCGAAAGCGAACTGGAAATAACCAGCAGCAGACCTGCCGCCGTTGAAAGCGCTGCCGCAAGACCTCCGGCGGCAACCAGCGCGATGATGGGTCCGGCTAATCCGGCAACTTCCGGCGTAGACAGCACAATGATGTCGCGGTCAATGTGAACTTCATTCGTGTCACCTTTCGCCATCTGGTAAACGCCATCCCCATTTTTATCATCGAATTTCAGCAACCCGGTGCTTTCCCAAGAGCGCGCCCAGCTCAAGTCAGCGCGACTCTGAAGCTCGGCAACAGGCAGGTCGTTCAGGGTGTTAATTAGGTTGAATTTGGCAAAGGCTGCCATTGCGGGGGCGGTGGTGTACAGCAATGCAATGAAGAACAGCGCCCAACCGGCAGAATAACGGGCGTCACGCGGGGACGGTACAGTGTAGAAACGAATAATTACGTGCGGCAGTCCTGCCGTGCCGACCATCAGTGAAATGGTGATGGCGAGCACGTCAATCATATTTTTATGGGATAAGATATATGACCCCAACCCCAAATCCATCTGTATCTGATTCAGCTTTGGAACAATATCCCCAAAGGTTAACGCCAATTGCGGGATGGGAATACCGGTGATGGCAACAGCCAGCGCTATCGCCGGAATCATATAGGCGATAATGATGACGGTATATTGCGCCACCTGCGTCCACGTGATGCCTTTCATCCCTCCCAGCACCGCGAAGAAGGCGACAATCACCACCCCGACAATAACCCCCCAGTTAATGGGCAGCCCAAGGAAGCGGCTAAATACAATTCCGACACCGCGCATTTGCCCCGCCACATACGTGAACGAAACGAAAATTGCAGCAATAGCCGCCACCACACGCGCCGTTTGGGAATAGTAGCGGTCGCCCACAAAATCGGGCACGGTGTATTTGCCATATTTTCGCAGATATGGCGCCAGCAACAACGCCAGCAACACATAACCGCCTGTCCAGCCCATCAGGTAAATTGCGCCGTCATAACCGAGGAACGAAATCAATCCCGCCATCGAAATAAACGATGCGGCAGACATCCAGTCGGCTGCGGTCGCCGCGCCGTTGGCAATGGCGGGAATGCCGCGTCCGGCTACATAAAAACCGGCGGTGGTTTTTACACGGTTTGCATATCCAATATAGAGATACCCGGCAAAGGTTATGCCGACAAATATATAGGTCCAAACTTCAACGCTCATAATCTCTCCCCTTAATCATTCATATCGTGGCTTTTATCAATTTTGTCCATCTGCCACGCATATACAAAAATCAAAATAACAAACGTAATCATCGAGCCTTGCTGTGCGAACCAGAATCCCAGTGGGAGCTGTCCAAGATACACATTGCTTAAGGCGGGGGCAAGAAGTACACCAAATACCAGCGAAACCAGTGCCCAAATCACCAACAGAGTAGCAATAAGGTTAAGATTTGCTTTCCAGTATTGTTGCGCTTGATTTTTTTTATCGTCCATTTACTTGCTCTCCTTCAAATTGTGAAGCAACTGCGCTAAATTTCACAGGGAATTTGCGGCGCGGGTGCATTTTTGGTAAACTTTTTGTGGCGCTCTTTGCCATTGTCCTGTTCGTTTCCAACTCCCCGGAGGAAACGAACAGGCTTTTTTTACCGTTTTTTGATAACTACTCCGGCACGGGTATCAATGTGGCAGTCATAACCGGAGTGGCGGGCAACCTGTTCAATCATTATCCAAAGAAATCCACCTCCTCTTCCCCTTGAACCATCTTGCGGATGGTTT
>CAYZQQ010000284.1:0-5063 GCA_964480075.1 uncultured Anaerolineaceae bacterium | reverse complement strand
CACCAGTCCACCAAGGGGCACGGAAGTGTGCGCGATTGCGCTCCTGTTCACCACGTCGCCCGCGGTGATGGAATATTGCGAAGCCCGCGCGGGGCGCAGCCTCAACCCCATCGCCGCCGACTCCGATGCGGAATATTCGCAGGAATTCACGCTCGATATCAGCCAATTTGTGCCGATGGTGTCCCGTCCCGGTCACCCCGAAGATACCGTGCCGGTCACGGAGGTGGACCATATCAAAATTGATTCGGCGTTTGTGGGCAGTTGCACCAACGGGCGCATCGAAGATTTGCGGGAAGTCGCCCGCATCCTGAAAGGGAAAAAAGTTGCGCCCGGCGTGGTGTTAAAAATCGTCCCCACCACCGATGCTGTGTGGCGGCAATGTATGGCGGAAGGATTGTTCGATATTTTTAAAGAAGCGGGGGCGTTGGTCGGCAACGCAGGCTGTGCCGGGTGCGCCGCCGGGCAAATCGGGCAGAATGGTCCCGGCGAAGTGACCCTCAGCACCGGCAACCGCAATTTTGCGGGCAAACAGGGCAAAGGGGAGGTCTATCTTGCCAGCCCGGCGCAGGTGGCGGCTTCGGCGGTGGCGGGGTATATCACCACCCCCAATGCGATTCCGGTTAAACCGGATTTATTCATCCCCGTGCTGAGCGAACCAAAACCTTTTGCTCCGGCAAAAAAATCGGTGGATGAGCAGAAACCGACCGTGTTGGAAGGCAAAATCTGGCTGGTGGACGCAGACAACATCGACACCGACATGATTTTCCACAACCGCTACCTCGCCATCACCGATATGGCACAGATGGGGCAATATGCTTTCGACAATTTGCGTGGCTGGGAAGATTTCGCGCAAAAAGCTGAAGCGGGCGACATCGTCATCACCGGCAAGAATTTCGGAGCGGGCAGTTCGCGCCAGCAGGCGGTGGATTGTTTCAAAGCATTGGGGGTGCAAGCCATTCTGGCGGAATCATTTGGTGCAATTTACGAGCGGAACGCCATCAATGCGGCATTTCCCGTGCTGACATTTGACTCAATCGCCCCGCTTGGGTTAAAACAACGAGACCGTATCCGCGTAAATTTGGAATCGGGTATGGTGACCAGTTTAGAAAATGGACAATCTATTTCTGCCCGAAAATTCTCGTCCGTGCAAATGACCATTTACCGGCGCGGCGGATTGTTGGGGTAGAGCCGGGTTTCAGGTTTCAGGTTCAAGGTTTCAGGTTTCACGTTCAACGACACCTGAAACCTGAAACGTGAAGCCTAAAACGGAGTTCACCATGGGACAAACATTTGTCGAAAAAATATTCAGCGCGCCGGTGAGCGCTATCGTTTTCAAAAAACCGGATTTGGTGCTATCGCACGATAATACCGCCAGCATTGAGAAAACATTCCACAAAATGGGCGGCGAGCGGGTGTTCGACCCCAGCCATCTGGTGACGGTGCTCGACCACAATGCGCCGCCGACCACCGCCAAACTCGCCAACGATTACAAAGCCATCCGCGAGTTTGCCCACGAGCAGGGCGTGCCGAATTTCCACGATGCGGGCGAAGGCATTTGCCACCAATTGATGGCAGACCATGCCCGCCCCGGTATGATAATTGTCGGTAGCGATAGCCATACCTGCACCAGCGGCGCGTTCAATGCCTTTGCCGCCGGAATTGACCGTACCGAAACGGCGGGCATTTGGCGGCGCGGCGAAACGTGGTTTCGCGTGCCGGAGACCCTTAAAATTACCCTGCACGGCGCGCTGAAAAAACCTGTGGCAGCAAAAGATGTCGCGCTGTGGATTATGGGGATGATTGGCTCGGATGGGGCAAATTATATGGCAATCGAATATCACGGCGAAGGGGTGGCGACTCTTTCGATGTCGGAACGAATGACGCTGGCGAATCTGGCGTCCGAGATGGGGGCGAAAAATGCCGTCTTCCCGCCCGATGCCGTGCTGGCGGAATTTCTCGGTGGAGAAATCGAAAACGGCGTGTGGGCAGACCCCGACGCGCAGTATGCCCGCGAAATCGAATTGAATCTGGATGAAATTTTCCCCGTTGTGGCGGCGCCGCACCACGTGGATAATGTCAAAAGTATCGCCGAGGTTGCCGGAACGCCCATTCAGCAGGGATTAATCGGCACATGCACCAACGGGCGGCTGGAAGATTTGAAAATTGCGGCGGATATTGTGTGCGGCAAAAAGGTCGCGCCCGGTTTTCGGCTGCTCATCGGACCCGCATCGCGGAAAGTATATCTGCAAGCTATGCGGGACGGTTATATTGAAGCGCTGGTGGAGGCGGGCGCGAATATCCTGTCGCCGTCGTGCGGACCGTGTCTCGGCACGGGGCAGGGCATTCCTGCCGATGGGGACAATGTGCTGTCCACCGCCAACCGCAATTTCAAAGGGCGTATGGGCAACAAAAACGCGAACCTTTTCCTCGCGTCACCCGCCACCGTTGCCGCGTCTGCACTCACGGGCATCATCACCGACCCGCGGGCGGTGGTAGGCGCGGAAGTCTATCCCTATGCCAAAAAACAGAGCGCCACGGTGGACATTTCCACCGGGGATGACCGTCGCTTTAATGGCGTGTGGGCGTATCAAGACGCGGACAATCTGAACACCGACCAAATGTTTGCCGGAAATTTAACCTATACCGTTGCCAGCGCCGAACCGGAAAAAATTGTGCCGCATCTATTCGCCGGGTTCGACGCGAGTTTTGCGGCGCGGGTTCAGCCGGGAGATGTGCTGGTGTGCGGCGAAAACTTCGGCTGCGGTTCATCCCGCGAGCACCCGTCGGTGGGGCTGGCGCATGCGGGCGTGCGGGCGGTCCTCGTCAAATCGGTGGGGCGGATTTTCTTCCGTTCCGCCATCAACCAGGGTTTGCTCATCATCGTGCTGCCGAAAGCGGTGGCGGCGTATCGCCCCGGCAATGTCGTGTCGGTGGATTTGGCGGCGGGTGTCGTGTCGGTGGGCGGAAAAGACTTCCATTTTGCGCCATTGCCTTCCAAATTGATGGAAATTCTGGAAGCTCGCGGGCTGGTGCGGTGGATAGCAATGCAAAATTGAGAATGAAAAATGCAAAAAACGTATGACAGTTGACGAAACAGCCATTGAGAATAAATTGACTGACAGTGCCGCCAGCACCCATTCTCGGAAAGAAGTTGCCTTGCGGGTGTTGGCGGTGCTTTTTTCCATCGGCATTACGGTGGCGATTATTGCTGCGCGGGATTCCATCGGAAAATATGCGGCGTATGGCTATCCCGGCGTGCTTATCATTAGCGCATTGGGGAACGCCACGCTCATTTTGCCGGCGCCAAGCTGGGCAATTGTCTTCGCCGTGGGGGGCGTGCTCAACCCGTATTGGGTCGGAGTTTTTGCCGGAGTGGGTGCGGCAGTAGGGGAGATGACCGGTTATCTGGCGGGGTTCGGCGGGCGTACCGTGGTTGAAAATCGGGCGCGATACCAGCAGTTGGAAGCCTTGATGGACAAATATGGCGCGTGGCTCATTTTCGCCCTGGCTGCCATTCCGAACCCCATTTTCGACGTGGGAGGCATTCTGGCGGGGTCACTCAAAATGCCGTGGTGGAAATTCCTCGGCGCAGCGGCGGCGGGCAAAACCCTGCGTTTCGTTCTGCTGGCACTCTTCGGCGCGTCTCTGCTGGGGAGTTGACAACAGAACTGAAATTCGCTCTAATTTCAATAACCGTTTGACGATTCAGCATTTTGTGCTATGATTCGCTGTGCTTGAGCCCCGGTAGCTCAACGGATAGAGCAACAGTCTTCTAAACTGTAGGTTACAGGTTCGAGTCCTGTCCGGGGCATTCTGAAAACCGAAGTCGATGGCGGCGTTCATTGCGGCTCGCAACCGGCAGTCATCATCCCCGCAAAAATAGCCCGAAAACGCCTTAAAAAGCCTCTTTTTAATTTTCAGCATGGTTTTCGACATAGTTTTCAGCAAGGCAAAAAATTATCGGCGGCGGAAATTCACGGCTTATCATCCAACTTTCTGCCAAAAACAAAAAAATAACGATATTCCGCTAAAAATCAGAGATTTCATCCAAATATCATCCGGAGTCCAAAACCCGGAATATGAAAGCAAAAATGACCGAAATTGATTGATGTGTTAGTGACTGTTCACCATAGCAGAATGCCGGATTGCCGGAAGCCGGTTGGCAGCAGACAGATGACGGAAAACGTGGCAGAAGACAGACGGCAGGTCGCAGAAAGCAGAAGGCAGAAAGCAACGGAAATCTACTGGAAACATAGAAGGTGTCGCACGTTTTTACCTTAAAATTTTGGGGAATTTCGCCTCAAAACAATCTGTTTTCGTGTACTATCACGGACAAATCGGGGATTTTTGGCGCAACATAGAAAAACGAATTTGAAATGTATTTTGCATTAATTTTACCGGACAGTTTTCTTTGAAAAATCGGGGGATTTTATGCCAAAAACAGACGCACCCACCTATATTTCAGTCTCCGCCGCCGTGGAAAAGTATGGCGTGTCTGAAAAAGTATTGCTCAAGCGGATTAAGTCTGGTAAACTGGTGGCAGCACAACTACCGGATGGAGAGTACCTCGTGGCAGAGCATGACATCGACCCCAGCCTCAGTATCAAACGAGAAGATTTTGAACACCTGCACGGACAAGAGATTAGCGCGTCAGCCGCAGAACGAAAATATGATGTCAATTCGGTCAACTTTAGTAAATGGTCGCGGCAAGGGTATATAAAAAGACTATGCGACTGAAAATAAATAACCTTTACAAATCAGGAGAAATGCGATATGTTATAAAGCATTATGACAGCATTAGAAAAAAGGCTCGAAGCTATAGAAGTAGAATTCAATGACATAGCCTATGCTTTGGATGAAAGACGGGTTCGCTTATGGTGTGCTGTGAAGGCAAGGGCATACAACCGAGTGTAACCGTTCACCCCCCGCCATATTTTTCTGGAAAACGTAGGTTGGCAATGGTTAGGCAGTGCCCACAGGGAGGGAGGGGGCAAGATGCCCTTGGCGGCGTTCAGTAATCACTTCCGCCAAATAAGTCCAAGGGGATGCCTTGCGTTGGCGAC
>CAYZQQ010000283.1:0-5070 GCA_964480075.1 uncultured Anaerolineaceae bacterium | reverse complement strand
CCGCGCCGGATTGCCCACCACCAGCCCGTGGTCGGGCACGTCTTTGGTCACCACCGCGCCCGCGCCGACCAGCGCGAAGCGTCCCATCGTGATGCCGGGCAGAATCACCGCCCCCGCACCGATGGATGCGCCGTAGCGCACGGTCGTTTTGCCGACGATCCAGTCATCGTCGCTTTTCAGCGAGCCGTCGGGATTAATGGCGCGCGGCAATTTGTCGTTGGTGAAAATCGCACCGGGTCCGACGAACACGCCGCTTTCCAGCGTTGTGCCGTGATACACCAGCGCCCCGTTTTGTATCTTCACATTATCGCCGATATGCACGCCGAAATCCACATAACTGTCTTTGCCCAAAATGCAGTTTGTGCCGATAATCGTGTTTTCGCGCACCTGGCACTGATTCCAAATCGATGTGCCCGCGCCAATTTGCGCCGATGGATGCACTTCTGCCGTCGGGTGGATGCGTACATTCGCCGTCATTTCGCCTCCGTCCCCGGCATTTCCAGCCGGGTATGAAAATCCACCACCCGGAAAACGGGATACGCCGGATTGATTTCCGGCAGCACAGTCACCCCCGCTTCCAGACAGGTGAGATACACAATTTCCGCCAAATCACCATCCCCTTCAATGCAGACAGCGTCATATCCGGCGGCGACAATATTTTGCAGGTAGCGTTTGGTATCCTGCCGCGTCAGGCGGTACCATTTCAGCGAGGCTTGCATAAATTGCTGAGTCAAGCGGCTTTTTTCGGCGATGCCCTGCGGGGTGAGCAGGTAGCGCAATCGTCGCCGCTGCATCCGCGTGACTTTTACGTACCCCTTTTTTGTCAACCGTTTGATATACCAGTTGACGCTGCCCACAGCAATACCCAATTGTGCCGCCAAATCGGCTTGGGTAACGTGGGGGTTTTGTTCGATATTTTCTAAAATTCGCAGGTTGTGCTGTTCTTTGTTTTGTGTCATAATCGTAAAATTCAATATTTGAATTATAGACGATGTTGACGGAAAAGGCAAATGCAAACAATAATTTCTATCAGGGCATATTGACCTTCTTCCAATCTTATCATAAATTCTACATATCTAAAACGAAGGGTCTTCAGAAATTCACGGGAGCATCCCGAAATAAATTTCTGAGTTTAACGTGAAGTTCATTTCAAGGCATAATAACAAGCACCCTCGGCTACCCCTAACATCCCCCAAAGTAAAAAATTGTCCTTGACTAACATCCGTAACTATGATACACTTCTGTTTGTAAGTTAAATTAACTAACAAATGGATTACTATGGCATTCAACGACCGAAAAGCCACCCGTCAACAAATTAAAAATCACAACAAACGATTAATCCTGCGCACCATTTATGAACATGGCAAAATCAGCCGTGCCGGTATCGCGCGCGCGACACATTTAACGCGCCCAACCGTCTCAAGTATTGTCGCCGAACTGATAGACGAATCGCTCGTCGCAGAAGTGGGGCAACAACCATCCGCAGGCGGTAAACGTGCCACACTCCTCAGCGTTCAAGATGATTCGTTCCACCTCATTGGAATTGACTTAGCGGAAGATGCCTTTCGCGGATGTTTGGTCAATTTGCGCGGTAAAATTCATCATTGTGTTTCGCTGCCCGTTGCCGAAAAGGATGGTGATGCCGCACTGGCATTAGTTTACCAACTCATCGATGCCCTGATGGCGGTCGCATCCAGTCCGCTTTTGGGCATTGGCATCGGCACCCCGGGTTTGATGGATGCCGAAAACGGTATCGTGCGTCGCTCCGTCAATCTTAATTGGCGAAATCTCCCCCTCCGTCAACGCCTTTCAGACCACTACAATCTGCCCGTACACATTGCCAACGATACCCAAGCGGCAACGCTGGCAGAATATATCTTTGGTAATCACACCGGCATTGCGAATTTAATTGTGGTAAAAATTGGCGTTGGCATTAGCTCCGGCATCATCATTAATGGACAACTTTTTCATGGCGACGGCTCCGGCGCGGGCGAAATTGGACATGTGCGCGTGGAAGAAAAGGGAGCGCGTTGCCGGTGTGGGAATATTGGCTGTTTGGAAACCATTGTCAGCAGTCCCGCTTTGCTCGCCCACGCGAAACTCATCGCCCAAACCGACCCCACTTCAGTGTTGGCGCACTTCGCCGACACCCCCGACGCTCTTACTTTTGAAGCCCTGCAAAACGCTTTTGCCGCCAATGACCCGGCTATCAATGCACATATCGCACAAATGGGACGCTATTTGGGGCAATCGCTGGCAACTATGGTCGGCACGCTTAATATTAATCACATCGTCCTCGGTGGAAAATTGACCGGTTTCGGCGATGCCCTGCTAAACCCGGCTCGAAGCGCGATGCTTGACCAAGCCCCCCCCTTTCTTGTTGATGATACCACATTGACTATCAGCAAATTGGGGCAAGATATTGTTGTCTTGGGTGCATCAGCGCTTTTATTAATCAATGAATTGGGCATTGTGTAATCGCAGCAGGAGACTTTTATGCCTTTTCCATTACCAAAACCGAAACACATTCCTCCGCTGGACACCGATTTTCGTCCCGCCGTTTTAGCCAATCGCGCTTTTCAAAACGATGTTGCCGAATCCGGGGCAGATATTCCGCTGATTTTTGGATTAGAACGTGCCGATGGTTCAATCTCTCGTTTTGAATGTCGTATCTTTGCCGCAGACCATCCGCGCGCAAACGATAATCTTTTTTACGCCGAACGGCTGTTGAAATTTTTACTCTGGCAGCGTGGAGCGTGGAAAGTATTTATCGGTGGCGCCGAAACGGTTGCGCGGCATATTGCCCGCGCGTACGCTCCCCATGCCACACGGGCTTTTGATGCCGATTTTATGGGCAACCAGATTTACCGGCACCCCTTTACCATTGTGTCGTGTGCGCCGAACGAGGTTCCCGCCGCCAGCGAAAACTCACAATCGCTGGGACGGCATCTGGCGGGTAATCGCATCGGGTTTGATTTGGGTGCATCCGATTTAAAAGTGTCGGCAGTGGTGGACGGCAATGCCATCTTCAGTACCGAGATTGTCTGGGAGCCGACACAGCAAACCGACCCCGCTTATCATTATTCACACATAAAAAACGCACTGAAATTAGCGCTTTCCAAACTTTCGCACCTTGATGCCATTGGCGGCAGTTCGGCGGGCGTTTATGTCAACAATCAACCCATGGTGGCTTCCCTTTTTCGCGGTATTCCGCCCCACCGTTTCAGCGGAATCCGCAGTATGTTTTTGCGCCTCCGCGATGAATTCGGTGTCCCGCTGGAAATTGTCAACGATGGCGAAGTGACCGCGCTGGCAGGCTCAATGTCGTTGGAAGACGACAGCATTTTGGGCGTGGCAATGGGGTCCAGCGAAGCGACCGGATACGTTAATACTAAAGGCAACATCACCGGCTGGTTGAATGAAATGGCATTTGCCCCGATTGATTATAATCCCAACGCGCCGGTAGATGAATGGTCCGGCGATAAAGGCGTGGGCGTGCGTTATCTTTCGCAACAAGCAATCTTTCGACTGGCGTCCAAAGCGGGCATCGCTATTCCCGAAGGTATTTCAAATGCCGAAAAATTGAAGTTTGTACAAGCGAAATTAGAAACGGGTGACAATGGCGCGCAACAAATTTGGCAAACTGTCGGCACATACTTGGGCTATGCTATCGCTCATTATGCCAATTTTTACACGTTAAAACATGTGTTGATTTTGGGACGCGTCACCTCCGGCAGCGGGGGAACCATCATTCTGGAGACCGCGAAATCGGTTTTGCGCACTGAATTTCCATCGTTGGCAGAGCGTGTACACATTCAATTACCGGACGAAAAGAGTCGACGGGTGGGGCAATCTATCGCCGCCGCCAGTTTGCCGAATGTTCGGCAGCGGAGAAAAGGGGTGTGAGTATGGATTTTTACCAACCGCACGCGCAAATCTTCATCCCCGATGGCGTGCAAACAGATGAAGCGTTGGCGCGCACCACCCATTTGGCAATCGGGGCGCATCAGGACGATTTGGAAATTATGGCGACAGATGGCATCTTCGCGTGTTTTCAACAGCCCGACCGCTGGTTTTCGGGCGTGGTGGTCACCAACGGGCGCGGCTCGCCGCGCAGTGGTGTTTACGGCAATTATTCCGATGATGAAATGTGGACGGTACGCAACGCCGAGCAGAAAAAAGCCGCCATCATCGGCGAATATGGCGCGCAAATTTTTCTGGATTATCCCAGTGCGGCAGTGAAAACCGGCAGCAACACCGACCCTGTCGCCGACATCGCCGAGATTTTGCGCGCCACCCGTCCGAACATCGTTTATACCCACAATCTCGCTGACAAACACGATACCCATATCGGGGTGGCGCTAAAAACGATTGCCGCCATTCGACAACTGCCACAATCGGAACGCCCGCAAAAACTTTACGGGTGCGAAGTTTGGCGCGATTTAGATTGGTTGTCCGATGACCGCAAAGTGGTTTTCGATTTATCCCGGTTTGAAAATTTACAAATGGCGCTGGTCGGCGTATTCGATTCGCAGGTGAGCGGCGGCAAACGGTACGACCTCGCCACGATGGGACGGCGGCGGGCAAATGCCACCTATTACGCCAGCCACGCTACCGATGAGGCTATCGGTTTGAATTTCGCTATGGATTTGACCCCACTCATTGAAGATGCTTCGCTGGATGTGGGGCAATTTATCCAATCTATCCTGGCGGACTTTATCGCAGACGTCACCCAACGTATAGAAAAAATCAGGAGGTGAAAATATAAAAGACAGACAGTTATTAACCCACTTTTCGTTAATAAAATTAAAAACAAAGAGGAGAATTACCCATGAATAAGAAATGGATTATCGTAGTTTTTGCGGCACTAATGTTGACTCTTGCCGCTTGTGGTGGAGGTACCCCTGCAACCGAAGCTCCGGCGCAAGCCGAGCCGACCAAAGCCCCTGCCACCGCAACAGAAGCGCCCGTCGCCGCAACAGAAGCGCCTGCCGCTTCCACTGAAAAAGTGACGCTGACCATTGAAAGTTGGCGGAATGACGACCTGAAAATCTGGCAGGACACCATCAT
>CAYZQQ010000282.1:0-5111 GCA_964480075.1 uncultured Anaerolineaceae bacterium | reverse complement strand
CCGCCCTGCCATAAGAACTTCAGGAAACACCCGCCCATAGCGGGAATTGCTGTTTCTGCATTAAGTTTGCCTATTTGAACCAGAGCGTAATCCATGGTATGGTGGATGAGTTGTACCGCAGATTCCAGAATTTCATCGGTATCTGCCAGTTTGTTCACCTGCGCCCCCACTTGATGTACCAACATCAGTTGCTCGGCGCGTTTCTGGGCGGTTGTCAGCAGCCGCGCGTTTTCAATGGCAATAGCGGCGGCAGTTGCCAACGGATTTAACCGCTCCACATCAACAGGAGAAAAAGCGTGCGGCATGTCACTGTCAAATTGCAACACCCCCAACACTCGGTTGTGGAGCAACACCGGAATACCAATGTATGAGCGAATCCATGCGGTTGGTTCAAAGATAACCCAGCGCGGCTCTTGGTGGACATCTTCAATTATTATTGGCTTTTTTGTTCGAATGGGCGTATATGAAATCGGGTTTTCTTCTATATTATACGTCAATTTTGAAATAAATGTCTCGCTATTATATTTTTCATACCCGATTGACTGGACTATCTGCGCTACGCCGTGTTGCACCAGCATCACATTCGCCGTAGAAAAGACAACCAGTTTTTTCGCCTGCGAAAGAATTTCGGCGAGCACATCATCCACGGTAGTGTGCGATACCAGCGCCAGCGTGACTTCACGCAGGGTTTCCGTCTGCAGCTGCGCTTCCATTTGTTTGGTGATGTTGGTGTTGACGCCCACCATCCGCGTCATGTTGCCCTGTTCATCCCGCACCATTGAGCCGCGTGCCAGAACCCATCGCAGCGACCCATCTTTATGACGCATACGATATTGGATTTCATGAATCTGGGTTTTCCCCTGCGCATGAGCCTGCAAACTTTCCATAACTTTTGATATATCTTCAGGATAAACGAGGTTCAACCAAGCTTCAACGGTATTTTGAATTTCGTCTTCTTCATACCCTAAACTTGCTTTCAGTTGTGAATCCAAATACAACTCGTTGGTGGCAAGATTCCATTCCCAAATGCCAACATCTCCGGCAGCCGCCGCCAAATGATAGCGCGACTGCGTCTGCTGTAACGCCTTATTCATAGCCAACCGAGCGGTGCTATCTCTGCCGGAGGAAACAAAGTGGGTTATTTTGCCATGGTCGTCGCGGATGGGGGTAATGTTTTTTTCTTCCGCGTACCGGGTACCGTCTTTCTTTTTATTGACGACGATGCCGCGGTACACTTGTCCCGCCAAAATGGTATTCCACAGGTCTTGATAAAATGCCGCTGAATGTTCGCCGGATTTTAGCACACGGGGTGTCTGCCCCACCATTTCGGCGAGGGTGTATCCGGTGAGTCGTTCAAACGCCGGGTTGACATATTCAATTATACCATCCCGGTCTGTAATGATGATACTTTCGGCGACTTGTTCCACCGCGCCGGAAAGCAAGCGCATACGGTGTTCCGGCGCGTTTTTTTTGATGATGTCACGAGTTACGGTAACCCAAATATATCCGTTTTCCGATTCAATAGAAACCGGTGTTTTTCCTGCAATCTCTCTGGTATTGCCGTTGTGTTCAGAAGCAGTGAGTTGCCGGGGTTGAACAAGATTGGCAGTTTCTGTGAATATCATTTCAGTTAATTTTGTGTTGATGTGCCGGCATATTTCCGACATATGGTTTTTTGGAGAAAGTTCTCCAAATTGCGCATCCACCGCGTCCATACCGATGATTTCAGCGGCAGAACGCCCGGTAATTTGTTCCATAACAGCATTGAACGCAACCACCTTCCCGGCTTCATCAATAATCATAATGCCGTCGCGCGCTTCTGCCACCATTCGCCGAAAGAGCATTTTGCTATGGGGGAAGTTTACTTTTTGTTCTTCCAGTTCCGCCACCCGTTGGCGCAACCTATTAATTTCAGCATATAATTCGGCATTTGCTTGAGGCATCGAATGTTTCCCGTCTGAATGTCCATTTTCATTTTAACTCTCTACACCCACAAAGTCAATGGAGTGTACGTAAAAAACGGATAAACAAGTGTGCCATTCGCGGCATTTATGCTATACTTTTGGGTATCAATTTGGAGATACGACCCATGACACACTCCGAAAAATTAACGACCATGCGCCGCAAAGAACGCCGCATCACCGACAATGCGGAAGTTCATGCCCTGCTGGCGCGGGGAGATGTCGGCTATCTTGGCACCGCTGCGGACGGGCAACCGTTCGTCACGCCGCTGTCATACTGGTTTGATGGCACGCGCATTTATTTTCACGGGGCAAATCACGGGCGGGCGAAAGAAAACATGCGTCAAAATCCACGTGTCTGTTTCACTGTGGCAGAGCGCGGGCGATATTTACCCGCCAAAAAAGCGATGGATTTCGGCGTGGAATATGATGGGGTAATGGTGTTCGGCTCGGTGCGGTGGGTGGAAACCGATGCCGAAAAAACAACCGCGCTCAATGGACTACTGGAAAAATATTTTCCGCATCTGAAAGCCGCCGAAGATTACCGCCCGATTGTGCCATCGGAGTTGCCACCAACAGCCGTGTTTGCCATCGAAATTGAAGAAATGAGCGGCAAGCGTAAAGCCGCGACCGACCATGATTTGGGTGGAAATTTGCGCGCATTTCATTCATTGGATGAGGTGGCATAATGCCGTTTCGTGCCCCCAATTTAATCGAAGAAAAACAACCCGCTGCCGGCACGGTGAAAATCGGCGTGTTGGCATTGCAGGGCGCATTTTTGGAACACATCAACATGCTGCGGCGGCTCGGCGTGCAAGCCGAACCCGTCCGCAAACCGGAAGAACTCAACGCGCTGGACGGCATCATCATTCCCGGCGGCGAAAGCACGACCATCGGCAAATTGGCAGACCGCTGGGGGTTGATTGAGCCGCTGCGGGCATTCATTTCGGCGGGGAAACCGGTGTGGGGCACGTGCGCCGGGTTGATTTTGCTGGCGAAAGACATCGGGCAAACACCAAAAAAGGGCGGCGCACATGTGGAACCAAACCGGCTGGCGGTGATGGATATTACCGTTGACCGCAACGCCTACGGGCGGCAGGTGGACAGTTTTGAAGCCGACCTGCCCGCCGATACCCTACCCGGCGGCGGAACCTTTCCGGCGGTATTCATCCGCGCCCCGCGCATCAAAGCCATCGGCGCGGGGGTCACTCCCCTGCTCAAACACGGGGATGACGTGGTCGCCGCGGTGGAAAATAACGTGATGGTCACCACCTTCCACCCGGAATTGACCGATGACCCGCGCCTGCATCAATATTTTGTGCAGATGGTGCGTGATGTGTGAACTTGGACTTGAAACTTTGAACCTTGAACTTGAAACCCCAAAAACAGGAGGAACCATGGCATACGAAACAATTATCGCAGAAGTGAAAGGCAACGTCGGGCTGGTGACCATCAACCGCCCCAAAGCATACAATGCGCTCAACAGCACGGTGCTGACCGAATTGGTGGACGCGCTGAATGCCTTTGACACCGATGACACCATCGGCGCGATGGTGATTGCAGGCAGTGAAAAAGCCTTTGCCGCCGGCGCGGATATCAAAGAAATGAGCGGCAAAACTTCTGTGGACATGTACAAAGGCTCATTTGTCGATTCGTGGGATGCGGTGCGCGCCATCAAAAAACCGATTATCGCCGCCGTGAGCGGATTTGCGCTGGGCGGCGGGTGCGAACTTGCCATGCTGTGCGATATGATTGTTGCCAGCGAAAGCGCAAAATTCGGGCAGCCGGAAATCAATCTGGGTATCATCCCCGGTGCGGGCGGCACACAACGGCTGGCGCGCACCGTCGGAAAGTTCATCGCCATGGAAATGGTGCTGAACAACCGTACTCTTTCCGCCGAAGAAGCCGCCAACTTCGGGCTGGTGAATCGCGTGGTGCCGGTGGACGGGTTTGTGGATGCCGCAGTTTCGCTGGCGCAGGAAATCGCCGAACGTGCCCCCATCGCCGTGCGAATTGCCAAAGAATCCGTCAACCACGCATTTGAAACCACGCTCACCGAAGGGGTGGCGGTGGAACGGCGACTCTTCCAACTGCTCTTCGGCACGGAAGACCGCGTGGAAGGTATGCACGCCTTTGTGGAAAAAAGAAAAGCGAACTGGTTAGGGAAATGATGCGTGATTCGTGATTGTCAAATCACGTTTTCGCCTCTCGTGTTTCACGTATTCAGATTTACCCGCTACAATACCTCTCACACTTTTGAGAGGTATTTTTTATGCTGAACAAACTTTTTTCCCGCCGGGAAAATGAAGAAAACGCCCGCCGCGCCAACCGATTGCCCCCCGGACAATCGCTGACGGAAAAATTTCCGGTGCTGCATGTGGGCGCAATTCCCCCCTTTAACCCCGAAACGTGGACGTTTCGCATGTGGGGCGAAGTTGCCGAACCCAAAGAATGGACATGGGCGGAATTCAACACCCTGCCCCGCACCCGAATTAAAATGGATATTCACTGCGTGACCCGCTGGTCAAAACTCGATACTGTGTGGGAAGGCGTATCGCTCAAAACGCTGGTGGATGAGGGCATCATCACGCCGTCTCCCGCCGCGAAACACGTGTTGCAACATTGCGAATAGTGTTGTAACCAAAGTATAACAACGTGCCGGTATCTATCTTGCTATGAACGTTGACATAATACCGCCCTGTCTCATCTGTGCCCATAACTGCCTGCAAGCCTATCTTTCGCAAAAACGCCCGCTGGCTGGCAAGGTCTTTTGAGATAATGTCCAGTTTCTGGGCTAAAATTGCCAATATCTTATTCAGGTCATCGGCGGCGGCTTTCGTGCCGGTCGTCTCTCGTATTTGCCGGGTCAGGTCATTCCGCCGGGCTTCAAGGGCTTCTAATTGCGCTTCTAGTTTTTCAATATCTACATTGAGCAGGGCGCGATGGCGCCGCCCGGCGGCTTCTTTGAATGCGGTGTACAGGTCATCCAAATTGGCTTCCACGGTGGTGATTGCACCCGCTGCATTCTTCAATTCAATTTCAAGTGGGGTTGCTCTGCCTGCCTGCCGTTGCCGGTATGCGTCAATTCCTGCCGTGCGGCGGTCCGGGTCATTCAATAAAGCGGCGACCTCATTCCAAACAAGGGTATCT
>CAYZQQ010000281.1:0-5151 GCA_964480075.1 uncultured Anaerolineaceae bacterium | reverse complement strand
ATTCTGTGTCTGTGACACTTGCTCAGGCGTAACCGGTTTTTTACCGGCGATAAGTGCCATTAGCGCAAGCATCTGCTCAACCGGATTCTCAATATTGGCAACCGGACGCAATTGCCGCTCCGGTAATCTATGGCTATGTGCAATTTCCAATGCCTCATCACACAGTTTGAGCAGATTAAGATAATGTTGCCAATGACGGCGACTGTAGCCCAATACTTCAACTACTTGCGGCCACGTGCCCCGTACCATACGTTGGGCTACCCGCTCCCGCACGGTACGGGGCACAATGGTATCGTTTTCATACCACGATGGTATGCCGTCACCTTCCATTTCTATGATAAGCGATGCCAGCCCGATAGCGGTTTCGACGGCGGTTAAACTGTCCCGTTTTAGGTTTTCCGATAATTGGCGAACCCTGCTGTTCTTTCCGTCAACAATCAGCGCGCGAATTTGGCGGAATGTCTCGTCGCCTTGATGAACCAAGTACCAATGTGCCCAGTAACGTCGCTCGCCGGTTTCGACGGTATAGTGCGTCAGCTGTCCATTCGGTTCGTAAACGGTAATCGGGCTGATAAGCCCGACGGCTTTGATGTCTTCTGCCAATTCTGCAATGCTTTGAATAATTGCCGCCAATGCCTCATCCGCCTGACTATCTTCGATGAGCCTTTTCAGAATCATCAAGGGGGGCAGGTCGCCGCTGTACAATTGTGTAGCTAAATTAGCCGGCAATAAATGGCGCGGTTGACCGGGGTCAGGGCGAATGTCGTTGAGCGATAGCCGATGAACGGTATCTGTTTTGTTTGCGTTGCTTCGTTGTCGAGCATCATCGCTCATGAACGACAAGACGGTATGACGACTATCGCGTGCCATTTTCCACCTCGCATGCCATTTGAATATATGCTTTTGCCGCATCGTTGTTCGGGTCAAAATCGAAGATGTCGCAACTTTGGGCGTGCGCTTTGCGAATGGCAACCCGATCCGGAATTGGCGTGAGTAGTTTGTCGGGGAAATAGCGTCTCAGCTCTTCTTGCGTGTGACGGGTTTCGGTGGTGTGATCTTGTCTGACCAAGGCAATCCCCATCAATTCCAGATTGTTGATCTCTTGAATTTCACGAATGGTATCGTTCAGCAGTGTGATGCCAATCAGAGAGAATGCGCTCGGTTCCGCGGTGACGATAACTCGATCCGCCGCCATAAGTCCGTTGATGGTCAGTAAACCTAAACTGGGCGGGCAGTCCACGAAGACGTAATCGTATTCACCGGCAAGTTTTCGTATCGCGCCCGATAGCCGGTCTTCTCGCCGAATGGCACCCACCAGCTCCCATTCGGCACGTGTCAATCGAATATGAGACGGCAACAAATCCAACTTTCCCGGATTGTTCCCTTGCAATTCAACGGTGGTGATTGCATCGTGCGGGTCAATTTGATCAACCAATACCTCGTAGATGGTGGGGACATCGGTATCGCTTCCTAGTGTGAAACTCGGCGTAAGGAATACAGATGTTGCATTTGCTTGTGAATCGATGTCAATGAGCAATACTTTGTACTTGGTACCGGTTAGCCCCCGTGCCAGCGCAGAAGCCAGATTGACGGCGGTAGTTGTTTTGCCAACGCCGCCTTTTTGATTTGCCGTAGCAATCACGTGTGTCATGAAAATCCTCTTTTCTGTGAGATAAAGGACCCACGGTTCACTTATCTCGGTGTTCGATGTCCGCTTTTTATGCGTCGGCTTGGTCGTTGCTTTGTTCGTTCAGCGCAACAATGTCACGTTGGATGGTGCGTTCTGACACATCAAGCAACTCGGCGATGTCGGAAATTGTCAAGGATTTGTCTTGCAACAAACGGGTGACTGTCGTGCGTCGTGCGTTGATTGCCGCTTGGCGTGTCGCGTTGGCTTCGTCGAGCGCGTCCATATCGCCCGGTATGTATGGTCGCTTTCCTTTGACAATTGCCTGTTTTTCTGTCCGCAAGCTGTTGATGTCGCTTTGCAAGCGGTCTCGCTTTTGAGTGAGCGCGTCGATGTCGACGGTCAAATCGGATATTTGCGTGTTCAGTGTCGCCAAATTTTCTTCGGCATCTTGAACGGTGGTCACGATGATGGCGCGTGCCATGACGCGCCGAATAAGACGCACGACAAGGTGGAGTGCCAACGCCGCGGCAATCGGAGGGATAACACCGACAAAAGCGGCGATGACCGCCGGCGCGTATGGCGACATTGCCATCAGGCTGTCGAAGCCGGCGTGCGTCGCATTGAAGACAACAGACAATACCGTAAAGACGATGACCAGTGTCCATGCGTACCAATCATGCTCTTGTCGCGTCTCTGCCCACAGAACATTGAGGCTCGCGACGATTGCCAGTGTATCCAAAGTCAAGGGCCACAACCATGCTAGACCAACCTTGACCGCACCGGATACTTTCGCCAAATTCAACAACGATTCGTAGCTCAATATTAAGCCTGCCAGCGCAACGAAAACTACACCGAACGCTGCAATTAGCGCAATAGCCGTGTCTGCGTAGTCACTGATGTAGCGGTTGAATTCAATGCTTTTGGTTGTCATTTGTTTCTCCTGTCGATTAAAACTGCGCCGATGGTGAGTAATTTCCGCTTGGCGGTTTTTTGCCGGTTATCGGTATGGGTTTCGGCGTGATGATATATATGTTAGCCGTTCGGTTTTCGTATGGGGTGACCGTATGACTACCGTATGACCACCGAACGGGGGTCACCCCGTTCGGTTTAAAATCGGGCTGTTCGGTGGCTGTACGCCCCATACGATGCCGTTCGGTGCACTTTAAAATCCACCGTATACCCCCCTATACCCCCGTCTTTGTTTTTTTTAATCGGGCAACGGACAATTGTTTTAATTCCGGTGTTACCATGCGCCCTTGATGCCGCCCATCGGCTGATTGCGCGTTCTCAGTCAGCAAGCCTTTCTCTTCCCACCGCTTGAAGGTCGTGCGGATTTTGTAATGCGTATACGGTCCGCCTTTCATCCAATATTTTTCCGGTAACTCACTTTGGATCAATCGGTATATTTGCCCGACCGAGCAAATTCCTCTGTTTTTAATCAGTGCAATTTTCACCAGATAGGCATCCGCAATCGAGAGGCTATGTTGGACAGGTGCTTTCTTTTCCGCGCGTGCGGGTTGCCCCTGTTTGGGTGTCCAAAAACTTTTGAGATGCAGGTAGTTCATCGACGGTCCCAAGACAACACATTCGCCCGGTTGTGCTTTTTCCAGCATGTAGTATGGCGCGTGGCGCGTGAAGACCGCTTGCGCCTCGTTGGTGTTGGCAAGATGATAAACAACGGTGGTGGCAAAATTGCTTTTTCGGATGGTTGGCGCATCGGCACGTTGCGTGCCCAGTATGATGAATATATCAAGCCCCACGCCTTGTTGCGCAATGCGGAATAAATCGGTGGTATCCAATCCTTCGTCGATCAGATCTTTTAGTTCGTCAATCACCAGAATGATCACCGGAAGTTTGATGCCCGCATTTTGTGCCAGCGCGTCGGTGCCGCCCACCCGATGTTGCTTGAACAGCTGTCGGCGACGTTTTGTTTCTTGAACCAGCTTTGCCGTGACGCGGGCGACATCTACCGCTTCGGTTGCCACACGTCCATCCATGAAATCCGGCAGATATGGCGAATTCTCGTAAAAAGGTGCGAATTCAAAATCTTTGCCGTCGACGAGTGCTAGTTTCAACTCTGAGGGTGTGTGTTGCGCAATTAAAGCGTTTAACCAGCCTTGCAACCCAGTAGTCTTGCCGTACTGCGTTGTGCCGGAAATAATGATGTTTTTAGTGTGGCGGATGCTTCGCCACACTTGCTTTCTCTTGATATCTGAGCCAAAGGGAATGAGATAATTATTTTCCGGTGCATTCGGCAAGGGTATTTTCTCAGGAAAGACCAGACGGCGTTCATCGAAAACCAATCCGAGCCCAATGTGATTTTTCCAGTGAACGTTGATTTGTCCGCCGAGAGCGGTTTCGATGTCGTGAATCACACCTTTATGGTTTACTAGTTTGCTTGCGCTAACCTGGGTGGTATCCAATTCCAACACATAAACAGGTAATGACCCTTTGCCAAAAGCTTGCCAAGTCGAGGGACCGGCAAACCATGCTTGCCAAGGAATGTCATCTTGCTTGATAACATTTCTTAAATGCGCTTCTGAGATTACTCTATAATGTTGAATTCTATGTGTTTCCGCATGGGTTGCCGCGTCCATCACAACTCCTCCGCCACCGCATCGATGACAGCACTCTCACCCGGTCCGCTAATTAATTTCAGTTGTGTTTCCGGTGACTTAAAGACGGGACGAGTGAATAACTCGCGTGCCGGCGAACCGAGAGATTTGTTGTTAGTCGCTTGCCAAAGTGCCCACGCTTGAGCATTTTCATCAACTCCCAACAAATTAGGATTGAACCAGCGTTTTTTATCTTTGACGACGGCAAAATTCCCATTTTCATCCGGCGTGATTGTGTGCAATTCAAGAGTCTTTTTGCGCAAAACAATGACGGCGTACCATGTGCCGGTTACTGTAATCAGCAGAAACATTGAACCGAATATCCCCACCCAGATGACTTGCGCCCACATTTTTGTTTCGTCCGAAGTGAAAACGAAACCGGCAATCATAAATAAAAATAATAATGTTGCCGCTACTATGGTCATACGTGTGGAAAGTTTCATCTGAACCCAGCCTTGTTTGCCTGACTAAATCGTCACGCCGATATTGTTCATGCCTCAATGCGTGAGTACTCGCTTTGTGGCGCAAAAAAGTGATCGGGGCGAGCCGATTCGCCGGTCAACCGTAAGTATCTTGTGGTTTCATCCAAGCTGACTTTGGCTTGCAATAGTGGTCTAGCTATCTGAGCGACTTCAATTTGTGCGCTAATTGCTATCAAGCGGGTTTTGATAACGCTAACCTCAGCGATGAGATTGGCCGCTAACTGTGAATATTCGTCTTGCCAACGTTCAGATGTCCCAAGTTGTACCGCAATTAAGCGAGTAATATTCTGCCAGTATCTTTCGTCCCCTTGCTCAAAAGGGAGTAACATTAATGTGCGAATATGTTCATCTCTGGCATTGCCGGCCGCCCGAGCAATTTCACTCGTATCTCCGCTTGCAATAGCTGTCAGTGCCATATCCAAAC
>CAYZQQ010000280.1:0-5156 GCA_964480075.1 uncultured Anaerolineaceae bacterium | reverse complement strand
TATCCCTTTAGAGGCTTCATGAGGTGAAAGAACTCATCCATATAACTATTAGTATCTTTTCTTGGTATAAATATTATAGAAGTGTAAATCTCCCTTTTTTCCGTTTAATCGGTGTCATCGGTGTTCTATTCCGACTTGGCAACTCGAAGCGTTTATCCAAAGCGGGAATTGCTGAAAAACTAGGTTCTGTTGACGTTCTAAAAAATCAGGGAAACGTTACCTGACAACGCCGTTCATTCCGAAATGTCATTCCCGCGAAAGCGGGAATCCATAGCTTTTTTCTGGATTCCGGATAATTTCTTGCAGAAATTTCCGGAATGACATCCGGCAAACGAAAATTTTTCCGTTTCCACAGTATCTTCCAGCACAAACATTAAAACGTCAACACACCCTAAATTCTGCCTGCATGATTGTCAAATCGCGTTTCACGTTTTCACGCTTCATTTTATCACCAGCGGGAGATAATATCGGTAGGGTGTTGTATATATAAGTTGTTTGGTGTAATCATATCCAAATTGATTCTGAACCGTTAAAACAACATTATATAGTCCTGATTGTGTGTAGGTATGCTGCACGGGCATCAGAATTGTACCTGTATTAATTAGAGATGTTCCATCCCCAAAATCCCATGTTGATGTAAATTCATTTGTACTGAAACTAGTATTTGTGAACACAAATGTCATTGGCGTTATCTCTTGATATTCCCATCCTGCTATGGGATATGATGTTCGGGTAATTGTGCGCCTCACATCTAATCGTCCGTGACCATACATATTATTTGCCCAGAAGTTCATCCCGCAATCATTGCCGATAATTTGTTGCGCCCCGGCGTTGAGATACGCTTCGGTGGCGGTGATATTGTGGGTCAGCGTGGGGACGGCAGACCACAGCAACGCCACTGCCCCCGCGACGTGCGGCGTCGCCATGCTGGTACCACTCATCGTGGCATATCCGCCACCGGGGTAGCTGCTGCGCGTGTTCGTTCCCGGCGCGGCGATGTCCGGTTTGGGGCGATTGCTGCCATCCACCGTGACCGGTCCGCGACTGCTGAAACTCGCCAGCGTGTCGCTGCCGGTATTCAACGCGCCGACGGTGTATGCCGCATCGTAAATCGCGGGCGGGTCAGCGATGGTACTGCAACCGGGTCCCGAATTTCCCGCCGCGACGACCGTCATAATGCCCGCCGCGCGCTGCGCTTCCACCGCCGATTGCAGAGTTGTCCAGCCGCACCCTTCTTCCGACGGGCAGCTCCAACTGTTGGTGGTCACATCCGGCGCGAGTGCCGGATTGCCATCGGCGGGGGTGCCGTTCACCGGATACGGGGCGAGAAAAAACTCGAAACATTCCAAATAGCTGGCGGGCGTGCCCCAGCCGTTATCCATGTTGCGGCAGCCAATCCACTGCGCACCGGGCGCCACCCCGATTTGATTGCCCGCGCCGTCATCGCCCACCGCCGTGCCGATGGTGTGCGTGCCGTGTCCGTGGTCGTCGCACGGCACGGGCGAATCAGTCCCGCAGATATTCGCGCCGTGCGTGTTGCTGTGGATGCTGTCGTGCCAATTATAATCGTGATTCGCCGATGTGCCATCCCAGCCGCGATACCGGTTTTTGATGGCGAGATGTGTCCAATCGTAGCCCGTATCCTGCGCCCCGATGACAATTCCCTGCCCGATGAAGCCCATCGCCCACACAGCGGGCGCATTAATATAGCTCACCCCCGGTTCAATGCCCGCCGTGCGCATCAACTCTGCCAGTGGAAACAGCACGGGGGCAGGCATCTTATTTTTTATTTTTGGATTGGCTTCCAGCCGGAGCACGTCCGCTCGTTGCGCAATGGCGTTCGCCAGCGCGGCATCCCCTTCGACCCAAATGGCGTTGACGATATAAAAGGGGCGATATGCCACCCCGCGCGCATTGAGCCACGCCCGCAAACTTTGCTGTGATATTTGGGCGGTGTTCCACAGCGCATCGCGCACGGCGTACCCTTTTCCCGCTTTGGTGGAAAATCGCTCCGCGCCCGAAAGGTCGGCGCGGGCATTCAACACCACCAGAAATTCCGCCGAGCCATTTTGACGAAACGTGTCGCGCAGGTGCGAATCAATTTTCGCGGTGTGCGGCGGTGGCGCGAAGGCTGTCAACACGACGGCAAAAACCAGCAACAGGGGGAAAATTAGTTTTGTCATAAAACCTCTTCAATTAATTGCTCGGCACATCATAATTGAAAACACTGGGCGAACCCACTCGTTCGCCCAATGAAGGGCAGACACACAGGTCTGCCCCTACTGCCAAAAATGAGCGTTTACAATGCCGTCCGGAATGGAATCTATTTCCAAAAAACCTGTGGAAATCTGTATCATCTGTGTTCTATATTTTATCGCGTCACAAAATCAGCATCGCATCGCCGAAACTGTAAAAGCGATATTTCCCCGCAATCGCTGCGGCGTATGCCCGCCGAATCAAATCCATACCGGCAAAGGCAGAAATCATCATCAGCAAACTGCTTTTCGGCAAATGGAAATTCGTCAGCATCACATCCACCGCGCGGAAATGGAAGCCGGGGTAAATGTACAAATCGGTATCTTCGGTGAACGCCTGCACCGGTTTCCACGGGCAGATTCCCGCCTCAAGCCGGCTAGCATCCCGCAACGCCCCCTGCACGCCCGCCGAGCGGAGCGCGCCCGTTTCCAGCGTCCGCACGGAGGTTGTTCCCACACCGACGATGTGCCCACCCGCGAGCTTGGCATCGTTGATGCGGCGGGCGGCATCGCCGGAAATGGTTGCCCATTCACTGTGGATGGGATGGGCTTCGATATTCTCCACTTCCACCGGTTTGAAGGTGTCCAGCCCCACGTGCAGCGTCACATATTCCAGCAAAATGCCGCGCTGCCGCATGTTAATCAGCATTTCCGGTGAAAAATGTAGCCCGGCAGTCGGTGCGGCAGCCGAACCCTCGTAGCGGCTGTAAATGGTTTGATAGCGTTCGGGGTCGGCAAGCGGTTGGTGGATATACGGCGGCAGGGGCATTTCACCCACATCAACCATGTAATTTTCCACGGGGGATGAAAACCGCACCAGCCGTTCCGCACCGTTCATTTCGGCGACAATTTCACCGGTGAGATTGGTTTCATTAACGGAAAAGGTGCTGCCGGAGCGCAGCCGTTTGCCGCCCACCAGCGCCTCCCATTCCAGCTCAGCGCGTTTTTTAAGCAGCAGCAACTCCATTTTCCCGCCGGTGGATTTCTGTCCGAACAGCCGCGCCGGAATGACGCGGGTATCGTTCACCACCAGAATATCGCCGGGATTGAGATATGCCGGCAGGTCGGAAAATTGGCGGTGGGCGATGTCGCCCGTCTGCCGATTGACCACCATCAGCCGCGAGGCGTGGCGGGGTTCAACGGGCGTTTGGGCGATGAGTTCGGGGGGAAGGGTATAATCAAATTCTGATAGTTTCATGGGGTTGTTTTTGGTTTCTCGCAGAAATAGTTTTTCGGTAGGGGCGGTTCGCGAACCGCCCCTACGCATGTTATCGATTCAAAAATCGAATGAGCAGGTTCAGCGCCACCGTCAGCACAATGCTGAGGACAACGGAGGTCACAATCGGAAAATAGACCGACACATTGCCGCGCCGAAAGTTGACATCGCCGGGCAAATGCCCCAGCCACGGCAAAAATTTTCCGCCCAGCAAAAACAATGCGCCCACCAGCGCGATGAGTCCACCCAATATTAAAAATAGTTTACCAATTGATTGAAAATCCATCATTTTTCACTGTTCATTCGTATCTTCTCAATAATTTGGGGTAGGGGTAGAGCGTTGCTCATTTTGGCATCCCGACCATAAATCTTTGGGTAGGTCACGCTTTTAGCGTGACATCTCGCCCAATTGTCACGTCAAAGACGTGACCTACAAGATTAAGTAGGAGCAGAGTAGTGCTCTGCCCCTACCTATTGAGATGATACGTTCATTCATTCATCATTAAAACAGTGTCGGCTGCCCGTCACCATCCGGTGAATTGTACCCCAGATGGTCGTATGCCCGCGCCGTGGCTTTTCGCCCGCGCGGGGTGCGTTCCAGAAAGCCGAGCTGGAGCAGGTAGGGCTCCACCACATCCATCACGGTGCTGCTGTCCTCGCCGATGCTGGCGGCGATGGTATCCAGCCCGACGGGTCCGCCCGCAAATTTGTCGATGATGGCATGCAATACTTTCCGGTCGAGCACATCCAAGCCGAGCGGGTCTACCTCCAGCAGGATAAGCGCTTCGTGTGCCACATCGACAGTGATAATGCCATCCGAGCGCACTTCGGCGAAATCGCGGGCGCGTTTGAGCAGGCGGTTGGCAATGCGCGCCGTGCCGCGTGCGCGCTTCGCAATTTCCATCGCCCCATCCGGTTCAATCGGCACATTCAGAATGGATGCCGAACGGAGTACAATCTGTGCCAGCTCTTCGGGCTTATAAAATTCCAGCCGGAACACCGAGCCGAATCTATCCCGCAACGGCGATGCCAGCAGCGACAGGCGGGTGGTCGCCCCCAAAATAGTGAATTGGGGTAGTTTGAGCCGAATATTCCGCGCGCTGGAACCTTTGCCGATGATGATATCAAGCGCAAAATCTTCCATAGCGGGATAGAGAATTTCCTCCACCGCGCGGCTCATACGGTGAATTTCATCAATGAACAGAATATCGCCGCGCCGCAGGTTGGTTAAAATGGCAGCCAAATCGCCGGGGCGCTCAATGGCGGGACCGGACGTAATTTTGAGCCGTGTGCCCATCTCGTGGGCGATGATGCTCGCCAGCGTGGTTTTGCCCAATCCGGGTGGGCCATACGCCAGCACATGGTCAAGCGGTTCACCGCGCTTTGTGGCGGCTTCAACCAAAATTTTTATATTGGCTTTGACCGGTTCCTGTCCAAAATAACCATCCCAACTGGTGGGGCGCAGACTCTGCTGTAGTTTTTCTTCCATTGTATTTTCTTGCGGTGAAACGGTTCTGTCGTCCATAGTGGGGCAATTATACCACAGGGGATGAATAGTGAATAATGAAGAGTGAAAAATGAATAATTATCCGGCTACCTGACACTTGTATTTTTAGGGACGCTGATGAACGCAGATTGATGTAGATTTTTTGTACATTGTTGTCATTGCGAGCGAAGCGAAGCAA
>CAYZQQ010000279.1:0-5193 GCA_964480075.1 uncultured Anaerolineaceae bacterium | reverse complement strand
AACCACGAGCTGAACCACGCCATCGCCCGGGCAGTGGGCATCACCAAACCGTCGTTGCGGTTGGATAGTCAGGTAAAATATGGCGCGCTCGCACGCGGTGACGCGGTTTTGTACCTACGGCTTCCTTCGGAACTCACACCGAATTATGCAGAAAATATTTGGGACCACGCCGCCGGAGCATTGATAGTGGAAGAAGCGGGCGGCAAAGTGACCGATATGTACGGCAAGCCGCTTGATTTTGCCACCGATTACAAAATGCGGAATAATCGCGGCGTGATTGTGAGCAACGGCAGGCTGCACCAAGCCGTGCTGGATGAAATTGCCAAAGTGGCGGCATGATGAGCGCGTCCAAATCCGGGCGGCTGGTTCTCAACCATTCAACGCATATCAAAGGGTTGATTCCGCTGCTGCAAAAACTGTTGGACAATCCCGCTGTCAGCACCATTACCCCCGGACGGCTGGCACGAGTGCGGGGGCGACCCACCCCGTTGCGCTTGCGCGTCACCGTGCCCATTCGCGGCGGCTTCAAAGTTGTTGTCCGTTCGGAGGGGAGCGTGCAGGAAGTTTTTATTCTCACATCTATGTCTGCATCGGAATTGCAAGCCGCAGTCGACGCCATCCGGCAAACAAAATAACCCATGCAAATTCTTTCCGTTTCCGATTTAATCAAACATTACGGTGAAAAAACGCTTTTCAATGATGTGTCGTTCAGCCTGCGTTCAGAAGACCGCATCGGCATTGTGGGCGTGAATGGCAGCGGAAAATCCACGCTGTTGAAAATGCTCATCGGTGCGGAAACCCCCGATGGCGGCGCAATTGACCGCAATCCCAAAGCCAGAATTGCGTTTCTGGCTCAAAATCCGCCGATGACCGACACCGATTCAGCGCTGGAATATGTTTTCGCTGCCGATGCCCCCCCCATGCAATTGCTCCGGGAATATCGCCGCGCCGTGCGGGATGTCGCCACCGCGCCGCATGACCGCCATACCCAATCGCGGCTCGCCGCCACCACTCAGCGGATGGGCACCGAAAACGGATGGGCAATCGAAGCCAACGCCAAAGCCATTCTTACCAAACTCGGTATCACCGAATTTGAAAGCCCGCTCGGGGTGCTTTCCGGCGGTCAACGGCGGCGCGTGGCGCTGGCGCGCGCGCTGTGCGACCCCGCCGACCTCCTAATTTTGGATGAGCCAACCAACCATCTTGACCCGGATACCATCATTTGGCTGGAAGGCTATCTGACTGAATTTAAGAACGGGCTGCTAATGGTTACGCACGACCGCTATTTTTTAGACCGGGTGGCGAATCATATTTTTGAAATTGAAGGCGGCAACATTCATCTGCATCGGGGAAATTACACGCAATATCTGGAAACCCGCACCGCACGAGAAGGGGCGCGCGAAAAACAAGCGCAAGACCGTCGCAGTTTTTTACAAAAGGAACTCGACTGGGTGAAACGCACGCCGATGGCGCGGGGCGGCAAACAGCAGGCACGCATCAAACGGGCGCGCGCGCTGTTGGAAACAGAAACGCCAAGCACCGTGACCGATATGGCAATCAATGTTGCCGGTCGCCGCACCGGAAAACAAATCATCGAAATGCATGGGGTCAGCAAAAGTTTTGATGGTAAAACGGTTATCCGCAATTTTAACTATATCGTCAAAAAGGGCGACCGCCTCGGCATGGTGGGAGCCAACGGCGCGGGGAAATCTACCTTGCTGAACCTGATTGCGGGGCGCATACACCCGGACGCGGGCGACATCATCACCGGCACCACCATCCATCTGGGATATTATGACCAGGAAAGCACCGGATTGGACGAAAATCAGCGCGTCTTCGACAACATCACCGAGGTGGCGGAAATCATTCGCACCGCCGATGGAAGTTCCATCACGGCGGCACAAATGCTGGAACGCTTTCGCTTTCCCCGCCCCATGCAACGGGCATACATCAGCACCCTTTCCGGCGGCGAGCGGCGGCGACTCTATCTTTTACGCACACTGATGATGGCGCCCAATTTACTCCTGCTCGATGAGCCGACCAACGATTTGGACATCGAAACCTTATCCATTTTAGAAGATTATCTGGATGATTTTGACGGGGTGCTGATTGTCGTTTCGCACGACCGTTATTTTCTCGACCGCACAGTGGAGCATATTTTCGCCTTTGAAGGGGATGGACACATCCGGCAGTATCCCGGCAATTACAGCGATTATCAGCGCAAACGGGCCGCCCAAAAAGCTGAAAAAACCACTCGTCCTGCCGTCACATCATCCCCCCAAAAAGAAAAACCGCGCACCCGTGCCGCCAAACTGAACTATCGGGAACAGCAGGCGTTGCAACAATTGGAAGCCCGCATCGCGGCGTTGGAAACAGAAAAAGCCGCTTTAGGCGAAAAAATCAACGCCGCGGCGGCAGATTATCAGCAGTTGGAGAAACTTTCGCGCGCGCTGACAAGCGTTGAGAAAGAACTGGACTCGGTATTTGAGCAGTGGGCGGAGTTGGAAGAAAAACGGAGTCGGCTTTCAGCGTAGGGACAAAATGCAAGTGACGGGTCATTGCGAGGGTGTCACCCGAAATTCCGTAGGGGCGGTTCGCGAACCGCCCCTACAATTTTCCCCTGATTCGGCTGGAAAATCGAATTGTCTTTTTCAAAAACCGCGACCGATACCGCCCTACTTTTTCCGAAAATAGTGAAAATCACAGTGCGGCGCGCCTTCCATCAGCGTTTGCGTGCGCTGAAATTCAATGCGGTCAGAAAAGCCTTCCACCAGCGCGGCATCACGATTGCAGCTGAGGGTGAACCCCAATTCCGCCAACCCCATTTCGCGGTACATTTCGGCATAGGCGCAGCGAGTCACGTTGAACCGGTACTCGCCATCAGTCAGAGAGATGACCTCCATATCGAGCGTGCCGCCGCGCAGCCACGGCTCCCACGTTTTGGCGAATGCCTTCAAATTATCTGCATCGGTGGTTACGCGCAATTCCGCGCCTTTTTCACACGCCATCTGTTTGATAACCCCCGAAAGCAATTCGCGCGCTTTCTCCGCTCCCAGTTCCGCTTCCAGCGCGGGTAAAAGGGCTTTGATGAGATCCGCCTCAATGCGTCGTTGTTCGATGATTGGGATGGTTTTCGTCATTTTTTCATCTCCATTAAATAGCACACGGATTGTACAGATTGCACGGATTGCCACTGATTTTTTAATTTTTGGTGGTGGTTCAAGTTAACTAATGCTATCCCCGTTAATTTTTATCAGTGAAAATCCATAGAATCCGTGTCATCCGTGTGCCATAGCCTCTGCTCATCCCCTTTACCCCATCAACATTTCCAGCGCGGTTTTCAGCACGCCAATTGCAGCCAGATATTCCCGCAAATCGATATGCTCATCCGGCGTGTGGTCAAGACTGGAGTTGCCGGGACCGTATGCCAGAATGGGGCACTGCCATACCGGGGCGACAACATTCATGTCGGACGTGCCGGTTTTGACCACGAAACGGGGCTTCTCCCCCGCCGCGCGGATGGCACGCAGAAAAGCGCGCACCAGCGGCGTTGATTTTGCGGCGCGATGGGCGAATTCGTGTCCCTCAAATTGCAGGTCAATTTCAGCGGGGAATGATGTCGCCAGCGCGCGTAAATCGGCTTCCAGCGCGTACGGGTCAATATCCACCGGCAGCCGAAACCCGATGGTCATTTTTACCGTGCCGAATGCGCCGTCGTCGCGGTTGGCAATCGCCCGCAATGACGGGTCGAGCCGGTTGAATGCACCGCTCCGATTCTCGTTGACAACGGCGCAGTGGGTGGCGATGGCTTGCCAGAATTCCACACCCTGTTCGGCGGGCAGCGTGCCTTCGCCCGCAGAATGAGAAAACGGCGCGCGCAAAACGGTATGCAGCAGCAATCGCCCCTTGTAGCCCAGTGTGATGCGGTTCCAGCGGCTCGGTTCGCCGATGATACAGAATTTTGGCGGGTGTCCATCCCGCCGAACCAGCATATGCCGTGCGCCTTTGCTGGTGGCGGCTTCTTCTTCCACCGCACCGACCACCGTCAGCCGCCAACCGTCCGGCACCGCTACTTGCGATACGGCGGCAGTGAAGGTCGCCAGTGGGCTTTTTGCGTCCACACTGCCGCGCCCGTAAAGTACATCGCCTTCGCGGCAGACGGGCGGGTTGCCGGGAAAGGTGTCAATATGCCCCAGCAGGATGATTTCGTTTTCGCCGTCACCCCGCATGCCGACGGCATTTCCGGCGGCATCCACTTCCGCGTGAAAGCCATTCTCTGCCATCCACGCAACCAGAAATTCCGACGCGGCGCGTTCTTCCCGTGATGGGCTGGGGATTTCAACCAGATTTTCGAGCAATTTGATAAATTCTGAGTCCATGTTTTGCGCCTGATATTTTACAATGGTCAAATCACGTTTTTACGCAATACGTAATTTTCTCCACCACCGTTTGCAAATCTTCTTTTGAAATGACCAGCGGCGGCAGCAAGCGCAGAACCGTCGGTCCGGCGGGGAGCGCCCACACGCCTTCGTCCGCCAGCGCTTTGAGCACGGGTGTGACTCGCCCCCGCAACTGCACACCGACCATCAACCCCAGCCCGCGCACTTCGCGGATTTTCGGCGATTCGATGGCGCGGAGTTCCGCCATCAGCCACTCACCCAACCGAGCCGCCCGCTGCGGCAATGCTTCATCCTGCATAACCCGCAGCACCGCGCGACCCGCCGCGCACGCCAGCGGATTTCCGGCGAAGGTACTGCCGTGAATGCCCGCATCGAGTTTGCCCAGCGAAGCGCGCCACACCGCCGCGCCCATCGGAATGCCGCCACCCAGCCCTTTGCCCAGCGCCATCATATCAGGCAAAATCGGCAGGTGTTCGGCGGCGAACAGTTTGCCCGTGCGCCCCATGCCGGTCTGAATTTCATCAAAAATCAACAACGCCCCCCGCTCATCGCACAAGCGGCGCACGCTCGCGAAATAGTCGGGGGCGCCGGGGTACACCCCCCCTTCGCCCTGCACCACTTCCAGAATCACGGCGGCGGTTTTATCGGAAATGGCGGATTCCATCGCGTCCAAATCGTTGAACACCACGTGCCGAAAATCGGGCACCAACGGTTCAAACGGGGCGCGGTATTTTTTGCTCCACGTGGCGCTCAACGCACCGAACGTGCGTCCGTGAAAACCCCGTTTCGCGGC
>CAYZQQ010000278.1:0-5218 GCA_964480075.1 uncultured Anaerolineaceae bacterium | reverse complement strand
GCGCAGACGGTGGATGAAGTTTTCCACCAATTCCTGCTCCGCCTGCCGGCGCAGGGTGGCAATGCGCTCCTCATACTCCGGCAAGTCCGATTCCACATATTTGTCGCGCTCACGCAGATAGCGGGTCGCGTCTTCATCGTTATCGTTCCCAAACTGATATTGCAGACTGTATTCTTTTTTCGCGTCGCGCAGTTTGTCGCGGCTGCGGGCTTCACCGGATAGATATTTCTTTTCCTGATTCTCGGCATTATCGCGGATGGTTTCCAACGGCTGACGTTTGCGCCGTTTCTGATATTCCGCCTCCGCCGTTTCTTCCAATTCGGAAGCCTCATCCCACGCCAAAAACGCCTTTGCTTCCTGCAACAACTCGGCGGCGCGCTGTTCCAATTGGGGGATGGTCTCGGTCTCCAGCGTGTGCAGCCGGTTTTTCAACCCGCCGATTTGCTCACCCAGCGCATCCAATTCTTTCTGGCGGCGATTCACCGTCGCTTCATGGGTGGCAACCGCCGCCTTCAGTGAATCCACCGTCTGCGTGTCGAGCGCCGCCAGCGCGCGCCGAGCATCCGCCAACTCGGCGGTCAGTTCCGGCAACCGCGCCAACTGCGGCAGGTCGCGGCTCAACTCAATGTGATGCCGCATTTTATCGCGGGTGAGCGCCAACCTTTCTTTCAGCGCGGTGAGTTGCGTTTGCCGCGCGGTCAATTCCTGCGCGATGGCGTCCAGCCGTTCCTGCCGCTGTTCAATTTGACGAGCGGCGGCGCGCTCACCGATGACCCAACGGCGATAAAAACGCGGGTTTAAATGGCGGGTGGTAAAATTACGGCGCACAAAACATTCACGGGTGACGGCGGTGCGATGATGGCGCAACTCGTCCAGCGAATCGCATTCCACCACCCCACCGAGCAACAAATCCACCAGCGCGCGGGCAGCGGGATGGTCGGTCTGCACTTCTGCCGCCAACCCCTCCCCTGCCCTACCCCGCGAGCGCGCCGCGAGATGGCGGACAATGCGTTCCGTGTCGGGCAAGCCCACGCCGTGCAATTTGTGTTCGATGCGGTAACGGCGATACAGGTTCATCGCCGCATCATAATGTTCGGGCGGCACCAGCAGGTCGAAGCGGGTGCGCCCCAAAATACCCTCCACCGCATCTTGCCAATCTTCATGGGGGATGTGCAGGGTTTCAAAAAGGGGCTGAACCTGCGCCGCCGACAGTCCCAGTTCAGCGCGCAATAATTGGCGCAATTGATACGATTGCGGCGCTTCGGATTGGTAGCTGACGGCGCGGTCGCCGGTGCGCAATTTGTTGATTTCCTGCTGAAGTTGCGCCGCCTCTTCCCGCAATTGACGACTTTCATTTTCGACGAGCGCCATTTGGGCGGCATACCGGTCACTGATGGGCTGAAAATCGGGGAAACCCATATCGGGCGCGATGTCATCGGCGGCGGTGGCAGCGATGAACGTTTCCAGTTCGGGGGGCACGTCCAGCCTGTCTTCGCGCAGAAAATCGCGCAGTCGGCGGGCGTCGGTGTGTTCCTGCGCCAGCACGGTTTTCACCCGCTCCGCCGTTTGCTGCAACGCCGACACTTCCGCGCCGAGTTGGGCAATCTGCTCGCGCAACGATTTTTCGCGGGCAGCGGTGGTATCGGTTGCCAGCGCCACCTGCGCGTCCACCAACGCCTGTCTCGCAAACTGCACCTGCCGGTGCAAATCGTCGCGCTGAAGTTCCAGCCGGGTCAGCGCCACCTGTTTTTCATCGAAGGTCTGGCGTGCTCGTTTCAATTCCACCAACTGCATATCGCTATCGGCGCGGCGGAAAATATAACCGTTGGTCAGCCGCAACCGCCGCCGGGTGGCGCGCTCGCGGTCGAGTTCCTCGATTTTATCCAGCGCGGCAATCCGCTCGCGCACGTCCGCCGCCAGCGCTTCAAAATGGCGCATCGTTTCCAACTGCTGGCGCAAATTGTCCACATCCACCAGATTTTCATCCAGCAAATAACTGTGGACAAACTCGCGGATGTTGGTCAGCGGACTGAATGCCAATCCTTTGACAATTTTGGAGGGGAACGATTCCTGCAATTGTCCCAACCGATTCAGCAGGTGGAAACGATAATCTTCCAGCCGGGAAAAAAGTTGCGCCGCCGTGCCGGGCAGGGCAAAATGTTCCATGTGGCGGCGAAATTCGCGGCTGTTGAAGAGCGTCCCTTCCGCTTTGAAAAACCATGCGTCGTTCAATAAAGCGTTGTTGATGATAAAATAGGTAATGTCGGGAGCGCGATTGTCTTCATAAGCGTCAATCACCGCGCCGTGGACGAAAAAGGTGTCATCGGGGTTGCGAAATTCCAGCGCGACCACGCCGGTGGTGTCACCGCGCAAAAACCGCTGCCCTTCGTTGCCGAGTTCGCCGCGCACATACCCGGCGAGCGTGCGCCGACTGCCGCGCATCGCCGCGCGATTGAATTTCACATCGCGTTGCCCGCCAACCAGCGCAAATTGCACCGCATCCAAAATGGTAGATTTACCCACCCCGTTCACCCCGATGAAATACGTACTCCCCCGGCACGGGATGGTGATATTTTCGAACAAATGCCAATTGATGAGCCGAATGTTGGTCAGTTCTTTCATGCCGCTGTCTCGCTTTCGCCGGTTTCTGCGTCCGTGGCGCGATATTTCCGCAGCCACGCTTCCATTTCTTCGGCGGTCTGCACGGGCAAAATCATTTTCACCGAGCCGCGCAGACGCAGGCGGGCTTCGCTGTCGCGCACATTCAATGAACGCCCGTTGAGCGGTTCAATCAGCCCGATACGGCGCAGTGAGCGCAGGATGGCTTCATACTGCCCGATGCCCATATCGCGCTCTTTGCCGGTGATGGTGCGGTACTCTTCGCGCAAATCGCCAATGGTGACGACCGGGTCATCCGCCAAACTGAGATGTTCGGTTTGCTCGGCATACAATTTGCGCAACACCACAATCATCAACGATTCATCGAGTTTGAAACGGCGGCGGCTGTAACTGAATTTCGATACTGTCTGAAAAATGCGATGATAATCATCGTGCAGCAGGGTGAATCCGGTAGCAGCGCACAACGCCGTAAAAACCTGTCGGTGGCAGTGGACAAAATAGTAATCATCTTTTTCGTCCGGCTTGTCTTGATAGAGGAATGTTCTGCCCAGCAAGCGGTTCATAATGCGGGGAATTTCCTGCCGGGCTTTTTCGGGCAGGTCGGTGGCTTGTAAAATTGTGTCGGTGGTAAATGGCATATCAATTCCGGTTATTGGTCTGATGGTGTATGAGAGCATTTTCTGTGTCAAATTTTTTGATACGGGTGAGCAGGTTGTTTGTCGAGATAATTTTATCTTCAGTAACAATTGTTTCTGCTTCGTCCCAATTCACATACTCTGTCGAATCATGACTCACCCAAAATGCTCTTTCTTCCGCTTCGCTTTTAAAGTTCGGCATATTTTTTGCTGACATATTTTTTCACCGTTGCAGTACACCCCAGTTTGGGGTATAATACCCTAAAAGACCATAAAGGGCAACGCCATGATAAAAACAAGTATCAGTGAATTAAAAGCAGGATTATCGGAATATATCAACCGCGCGGCTTACGGCAAAGAGCGGATTATCATTATGAGCCGTGGTAAACCCAAAGCGGTAATGATTGACATTGAAACACTGGAAACGCTGGAAACGCTAGAAGCCGAACAAAGTTTTCGGCAAGGCTGGCTGGAAGCGCAATCCGGCGACACATTGCCGCTAGATGAGTTATGGACGGATGTTGATGCCGTCTGAAATCACCGTCAGATTTACCCCGGAGTTTAAACGCAAACTGCAAAAATTGGCAAAACGATACCCGCACATTCGCACCGATGTACAACCCGTAATTGACCAACTTCAAACCGGCGAGGTTATCGGGGCGCAAATACCGGGGATAGATTATGTCATCTTCAAAGTTCGGATACGCAACCGGGACGCTCGTAAAGGCAAGCGAGGCGGCTATCGGTTACTCTACTATCTGAAGACAGAAACCTCCATCATTTTGATAACCATTTACGCAAAATCAGACCGCAGCAACATTTCCGCCGAACAGATACGCCGAATTGTGAAAATGTTCGACGAGCGATAAGCTAACTCCGCCGCACCAACCGAAACGGCGCGACCCGCACCAGCCCCAAATCCACCGGCTCGCCGGATTCGGGTTCGAGGGCATAGCGGGTTTCGGGGTGGTTGGCATAGGCGATGGTGTAAATTAGCCACGGCAAATCCTGCGAGCGGGCAAAGGCATCGGCGGGGATGTCGCGGATATGCACGGATGGGCTGCCGTTGAGAAAACCATCCACAAAATGCTGAATTTTGGCGGGGGTGATGGCGTGGCTCATTTCGCGCAGCGTTTTTTCCTGCAACGACCGCATGCGGGCAGCGTCCAGCACTGGCGCGGTGACAGGTTGCGGTGCGAAGGGTGCTCGACGGCGCGGCGGGGTGTAAAAACTGTTCGCATCGGGCAGGTGGATGGGCATCACCTGAAAAGCGGGCACTTCCTCCGGCAGCCAGCGTTCTTTTTCCTGTTGCATCGCAGAAAGATGTTTGGCAATGGCTGCCAGCTTATCCTGAAAACTACCATCGGCGCTGACCAACTGGTATTTGATTTGCTTGAGGGAGGTGCGCAGATATTGGGCGTGCCGCCGGTCAATCTCCGCCAACAGCGGGTCGAGTGTTTCCAGTTTGTCGATGATGAAGCGCAAAAAATGGTTGATTTCATCGGCGGCTTGGGCGGGCGAGAGCCGTGTTTGGGTCGCCATATCATCGGCGGCAGCAGCGATCCAATCGGCATTGAGTTGCCATTTGCGCAACCGGGTAACAATGTTGCGCCGGTAGCGCGACACATGGTCGGAGGTTTTGAGGGTGTGATAAGTTGGCAACAGGGTTTGGGCGTACTCTTCAAATTGAAGCCGCAACAATTCAGGCACAGATTTGTTGCGCGTGACGCGCTCGGTATAGCGCCGAATGTTGTGGTTCAGCTCATTCAAGCCGCGGATGACCTGACGCACATTTTCATACGCCTGCGTCAACGCCAGCGCGGGCGAAAAATCTTTGCCGCGATGGGTGAGCAATTGGTGAGCGGCATACAATTGTCCGGTATATTCCTGCGGTTTCTGCTGCTGAATGGCGCGCAATGCTTCCAGCAGGGTGAAGGCATAATCAGGCAGAATGATGCTTGCGG
>CAYZQQ010000277.1:0-5219 GCA_964480075.1 uncultured Anaerolineaceae bacterium | reverse complement strand
GGGGCAGCACATTCAAACGAATGGTTTCCCACGGGTTTGCCCATGCGGTCGGCACAAACGGCTGCCCAGCCAAATGATACAGCACATCGGGTTGGATTTCTGTCAAAATCTGGTGAACACGGGCTGCGTCCTGTAAATCTCCCTGCAAACAGGTTGTATGCCGGCGTAGTTCCGGCAGGAGTCTATCGGGATGGCGCGCGACGCCATAAATTTTATCGGATGTAGATTGGGCAAGATATGCCGCCAAATGACTGCCGGCAAATCCGGTAATACCCGTAATGAGAATTTGCACAGTTGTACGCTCCAAAGTCAACACCATGCATTATAAACAACAACGGCGCATCTCACAATCTCGGCACGAAAAAACAATCGATACCCTCATTGTGAGGTCGCCTGTATCGTGATTCCCTCGGATGCATATAGTACCATTATCCCACTACCTTAAAATGATTTGCCAAGTGGGGTAAAATGGGGTATAATATGGGAGGATTTGGGGGAAAGTGGTGCAGAGTGGGGGAGAAGAACGTATGTTCTAGCCATTATCCCTTCACAGTGGAGCAAGCAGCAAATGTTTACCGGACAATTCACCCACAATTTAGATGACAAGGGACGATTAACCATCCCTGCAGCGTTTAAGGACGCTTTCCGCACCGGCGTGGTGCTTTCGCCGGGTGTTGATGGGTGCGTGTGGGTGTACACCCCTGACGCATGGCAGAAATTTGCCGAAAGACTCCAGTCCCTTCCCAATAATCCGGAGAATCGGTTTTTAAAGCGGCAATTCTTTTCCAAGACTGTCTCCGATTTATTGCCTGACAGAGCCGGACGCATTCCCATCGCCGAGCCATTACGAAACCATGCCGGTATTCGCAAAACCGTCGTCATCGCCGGTGATTTTGACAAGCTTGAGCTATGGGCAAACGAGACATGGGCGGCAATGGGCGGCGACGATACCGACACATTCAACCGAGCGTACGATGCTGCTGCGGAGAAGGGCTTGCTGTAAATGTCCACTCCACATCAGTCGGTTTTAACAAATGAGGTTTTGCAATACCTAAACCTCCATCCCGGCGACCGTGCTATCGATTGCACATTGGGTGCCGGAGGACACGCCGCAGCCATTTTGAAGCAAACTGCCCCCCATGGGACGCTGTTCGGGCTTGATGTTGACCCCATCGCCCTCCGCATTGCGCACCAGCGTTTACAGCCATTCGGCGAACGCGCACAAACCCGGCAAGCACGTTTTGATGAAGTCGCCACCATTGCCCAGACTCTGGTATTTTTCCCCGTTCACGGGATGATAGCTGACCTGGGCGTTTCATCCATGCAGCTAGACACGGCAGACCGCGGATTTTCATTTATCAAAGACGGTCCCCTCGATATGCGAATGGGACCGGCGGCAACGGAATCGGCGGCGGATTTGGTCAACAGGCTATCCGAAGGGTCGCTTGCTGATATTATATACCGCTATGGCGAAGAACGAAAAAGCCGTCGTATTGCCAAAGCAATTGTCCGCGCCCGACCTGTTATCGGAACGCTGCAATTGGCACAAATTATCAGTCGTGCTGTTGGCGGCGGGAAACGCAGCAAGATTCACCCCGCCACCCGCACGTTTCAAGCATTGCGCATCGCAGTGAATGACGAACTGGGCGCGCTGGAACGATTTTTGCCGCAAGCAATTTCATTATTAGCTCCCGGCGGCAGACTGGCAGTCATCAGTTTCCATTCGCTGGAAGACCGCATCATCAAACAGTATTTTAACCGCGAAGCGCGTGATTGCATTTGCCCGCCGCGCCAACCGGTCTGCACATGCAATCATCATGCCACCGTCACCATCGTCACCAAAAAACCGGTGACGGCTTCGCAGTCTGAACAGGCGGAAAACCCAAGAGCGCGCAGCGCAAAACTGCGCGTCGCAGAACGAAAAGGATAGCGACAATGTCCAGTCAATCAATCAGCTTTAAACCAACAACCGTTATCAAAACCCTATCGTGGGGCATTGATGGCAAACATACCGTGCGATTGATTGTCGGATTTCTTTTGATAAGTTTAGTGGGGTGGTTGTATCTGATGCAATCCACTGCGATGACCACCGCTTCCTTCCATGTGAACGAATTACAGGTACAAATTACCAATCTGGCACGACAGAATGATGTTCTGCGAGCGCGCATTGCCGAAGCGGAATCAATGGAACGTATTCAACAACGAGCCGCCGCCCTGCAACTGCAACCCACCGCTCCGGTGAATATTGAATATTTGGTGGTGCCAAATCTACCGCTATTCGACAAAACGGAAGCCGCACCGATGGTCACTCCCGCCGCTGTCTCCCCCACGCACAGTTGGGTGGACGGAATCATCGACTGGTTTGCCGGTGTGAGCCATAAGGGACGATGATGGAACCGGAACCGCAGCGTTTTCGCCCCAGAATATTTTTTATTGCCGCCGTGTTTGTCGCAATGGCAACCATGGTGGTTTACAATTTGGCGCGCTGGCAGATTACCGCTCCCCGCAAAGGCACCTTAAGCGCAATCGAATGGATTCCGGCGGCGCGGGGCAGCATCTATGATAGCACAGGACATTTGCTGGCAACTGACATCCCGGAGTACGATGTGAAATTCAGCCCAAATACCATTTCAAAAGACATCACCCGCAAAGCCATTGCCGCGCAAATTTCTGCAATTTTGCGGATGCCGCAAAATGACGTTTTGGCTCGTGTTCGCGGCGAAAGCGCGGATGACACCTACGAACCCATCACCAAACCGGGCAACGGCGTGTCGCAGGATGTAAAGCAAGCGTTGACCGGTATTGATGGCGTGGGGTTTGACATGTATTACCAGCGGGTATATCCGGAAACATCTCTCGCCGCACAAACGTTGGGATTCACGCAGAATATTGAAGAGACACGGGATGATGGATCTGTAATTCGTACCCACATGGGCAAATATGGCATCGAAGCGGCATACGATAAATTACTGGAAGGCACGCCGGGGTATCAAAACGCTTTCCGATACCTGCCAGAAATTGTCGCCGACCCGTCGCAATTTACCGCAGCCGTTCCCGGTGCAGATTTACACCTGACCATCAATCGGGCGGTACAAAAAATCACAGAAGATGAGCTGGCGGCAGCGGTGCAGCGATATGGCGCTACCGGCGGGCGAGTGCTGGTGATGATCCCTCGCACCGGCGCAATTTTAGCGATGGCGAATAACCCTTCGTTTGACTTAAACAATTACACCCATGTCACCGATTATGCCCGTTACAATAATGATGCCGTGAGCGCCATTTACGAACCGGGGTCGGTATTCAAAGCCTTCACCATGGCTAGCGCGCTTGATGCCCATGCCGTGGGACCCACCTCCACGGTCAACGATACGGGTGCGGTTCAAATTCACAACCGCGTTATCTACAATGCCGACCGTCAGGCGCATGGCGTGGTGGATATGACCACTGTGCTGGCAAAAAGTTTAAACGTCGGCACGGCGCAAATCGCCGAAGGAATGGGGCAAGAGACCTTTTATCGCTATGTGGATGCTTTCGGTTTTGGACGGCTGACCGGCATTGATTTGCCCGGCGAAGTTCCCGGCAGCTATCCCGCACCGGGTACACCCTATTGGTTCCGCGAAGCGCATGCCTACGTTTCTTTCGGGCAGGGTATTGCCGCCACGCCGTTACAGGTAATCACGGCTATGTCTGCAATTGCCAATCATGGCGTGATGATGAAGCCATTTGTGATAGCTAAAATTGTACAGCATCAACCCAATCAGGTCATTGAGACGCAGCCGCAGGTGCTGAATCGCCCGGTGAGCGCCGATACCGCCGATGTATTGACCCAGATGCTGGTGAACGCTATGGAAGAATCCAAATCTGAAGCGCGCATCGAAGGGTATAAAGTTGCCGGCAAAACAGGTACGTCGCAATTTGTGTCGGAACAAGCCATTCACAATCCAAATCGCGAGATAAAATATGATAAAAACCTGAGCATTCAATCATTCGCGGGGTATTTTCCCGCCAACGATCCGCAAGTGGCAATTTTGGTTATTTTGGATAAACCCGCCTATGGCGAATGGGGATCGCACACTGCCGCCCCCACATTCAGCCGCATCGGCGAACAACTGGCTCGTATTTTGGATATTCCGCCCGACAACATGACTGTGGCGCAAAGGCAATAGCAGCCCATGGCGACACAATTAACCTTGGCAGATGTGCTATCCGCTTTAACCGGACAATCTGCCGACACCGCAACCGAATATCCTATCTCTACCGTAGCGATTGACTCTCGTCAGTGCGAACCCGGTGCATTATTTGTCGCCCTGCCCGGCGAAAATTCCGATGGGCACAATTTTGTGGCGCAAGCCTTCTCGGCGGGCGCAATCGCGGCAATTATTGACAAATCCGTTGCGGCAGATTGCACCGTCGTCAGCGCGGCACAGCCGCAGTTGCCCGCCAACTGGCATCCACCGCTCTGTATTCTGGTGGAAAACAGTCTGCACGGATTGCAAAAATTAGCGACAGAATGGCGCAATCGTTTTTCGCCGCAGGTTATTGGCATTACCGGTAGTGTCGGAAAAACCAGCACCAAAGAATTGACTACCCTTGTTTTGGGGCAAAAATTCACCGTATTGAAAAATCCGGGCAACCTTAACAACGAAATAGGCTTACCGCTAACGTTACTGCAACTAAACGATACCCATCAGCAAGTGGTGCTGGAAATGGGCATGTACGACACCGGCGAAATTGACGCGCTGTGCCGTATTGCCCGTCCGAACATCGGTGTGATGACCAATGTGGGACCCAGCCACTTAGAGCGTCTCGGTTCGCTAAAGCGCATTGCAGCGGCAAAACAGGAATTGGTTGAAGCGCTGGACGCAGATGCCGTCGCCATTTTGAATGCTGATGACCCACTGGTCATGGCAATGACAACTCATACTGATGCCCGTATTTTTACATACGGGCTTTCGGAAAATGCCGACGTATGGGCAGACCAAATTCACAGCGAAGGGCTGGAAGGCATCCGGTTTGTTTTGCACCATCACAGCGAATCCATTCATGTGAAAGTGCCGCTGTTGGGCAGGCACAGCGTTCATACCGCACTCCGCGCCGCATCAGTCGGGTTGGTGCAGGGATTGCACTGGGGCGAAATTGTCGCCGGGTTGCAAAACAAAAACGCCCAACTGCGACTGGTCGCCGTGCCGGGACCGCGCGGGTCGATCATTTTAGATGAT
>CAYZQQ010000276.1:0-5233 GCA_964480075.1 uncultured Anaerolineaceae bacterium | reverse complement strand
TGGCACTCACACAACCTTTTATCGAAGTTAATGATATGGTGTATTGTTACCCTGATGGCACCCAAGCTTTGGATCATATTAATTTAACCATTGCTAAAGGAGAATTCCTCGCCTTTATCGGGCAAAACGGTTCCGGCAAGACCACCCTGTCAAAATGCATCAACGGTTTATTCAAACCAACTTCGGGCACAATTATTGTTGATGGGATGGATACCAAAACAACGTCCATCGTGCAAATGGTACGGCGTGTGGGCTATGTCTTTCAAAACCCGGACCATCAGTTATTTAATGCCAATTGCTGGGATGAAATTGCCTACGGTCCACGCAATATTCAACTCTCTGAAACAGAGGTAAAACAGAGAGTCTCAGAAGCTGTCGCCGTAGTTGGGTTACCTGAAATATACTTCAGCGAACATCCCTTCTTTTTGCCCAAAGGGTTGCGGCAACGAGTGGCTATTGCCTCGATATTGGCTTTAAGACCACAAGCCATCATCGTTGATGAACCCACAACCGGTCAAGATGCCCGACAATCACTGGAAATTATGGATTTTTTACAGGACTTAAACCAAACGCATGGTCATACCATAATTATTATCACGCACGATATGCCCATTGTAGCCAAATACGCCCACCGAATTGTTGCGATGGCTCAAAGCAAAATTATCGCCGATGGGTCCACTGCCGACGTGTTTAGTCGGCGTGATGTTTTGGATAGAGCATCTCTTGAGCCGCCAAATATTACGCAATTGGCTCAACTCACTACCGCACTGGGATTTAAACCGGGAACACTCACGGTCGATAACATGTGGCAGCAATTTGAACAACTTATGCCATCAGTTGACACAGCGAAATAAATTGCGACTGACACGTTTTGATGAATGATGAACAATTAACAAGTTTTAACGCCTTGAATTCAATCACCAGCCTGCAAAATCCAAAAATTAAAAATATAGTGAAACTGCGCCAGCGAAAACACCGCGACCGCCAGCAATTAATGCTGATTGACGGCGCGCGCGAATTACGGATGGCGCTGGCGAATGGTTTTCCGCTGGAAACTATTTTTCTGTGGGATGAGCGCACTGGGCGGCACGCAGACCTGCTCACGCTGGCAGCGGCGCAATCGGTGCGGGTGCAGTCGGTGACAGAAGCGGTTTTCCGCAAAATTGGCTATGGCGATAACCCCGATGGAATTCTCGCCGTGGCTCGCCAGCCGGATTTCGCGCTCGATGCGCTCCCCTGCCCGCCCGATGCGCTTTTTCTGGTGGCAGAAGGGGTGGAAAAACCGGGCAATCTCGGCGCGATGCTCCGCTCGGCGGACGCGGCGGGAGTCACTGCGCTCATCCTGTGCAACAGTGTGACCGACACCTGCAATCCGAACACCATTCGCGCCAGCCGTGGCGCATTTTTTACCGTGCCGACTGCTGTTGCATCCACCACAGACGCACTCCAATGGCTACGCGAAAGACACGTGCAAATTGTGGCAGCGACGCCCATCGGAAATATTTTTCATTTTGATGCGGATTTTCGCCCGCCAACGGCTATCGCTGTGGGAGCAGAACATTCGGGGTTGACGGCTCGCTGGTTCGATGAAATTCTGGTGAAAATTCCGATGTTTGGGCAGGCGGATTCGCTGAATGTCGCTCAAAGTGCGTCTATTTTGCTGTTTGAGTCGATAAGACAGCGAGTCTCGAATAGCGAGTAGCGAATGGACGAATCTCCAATCACTAATCTCCAATCATCACCCGCACCCACGCCCGCAATTCCGGCGACGCATCGGCGGGAAGAAGCAGGATCAGCGGGTAGGCAATGGCATACGCGCCATCGGCGAGATTTTCCGGCGTGGGGAGCACATCTTCCACCGCCAGCACTTTCACCGAATCATCCACCAGTGCCGCGCTGATATAGCCCACCGCGCCCGGCGTTTGCGCCACAAACGCGCGCAGCGCATCGGCGTTGGGGAACACTCGCGCCGTCGGGGTGATGCGGCGGTCTGCCATCACCCGCCCATCGAATACCGTCCGCATGCCGGAATCGCGTTCGCGGACGGCAACTGTCACATTCCCCGCACCATTTGGAATATCTGACCAGCGGTACCATTCCCCCGAAAACAATTTTTGCAGTTCCAGCAGGGTTATCCCGTCCACGGGGTTGCTCGGATGGGTGATGATGGCAATACCGTCACGGGTGAGCGGCACTTGCTCAAACCGGGTGGCATCAGGCAACAACGCCGACACCACTGCCGCATCCGCATCGCCGTTCCACAGGACTTCTGTGGCGCGGACGGTCGGCAGCTCAGTAATGGTGATGGTGACGTTGGGATGGTCGGCGGAAAATGAATCGGCGGCAGTTGAGACCCGCGTTTGCCCGGCTGCCACCGTTACCACCTGCAACGATACGGGGGCAGGCGGTTCAACCGTCGCTCCGCAGGCAGTGAGTGCCGCAATGAATAGTGAAAAATGCAAAATTAAAAATGTTTTGTGGGTCACGGTCGGTTTCAGGTTTCAAGTCTTAAGTTGCAGCGTTGCAAAGTTCCACTTTTGCACATTCTATCGCACCAGCGTCATCACCAGCGCAAACAGCCCAAATGCCCACACATACCACACAAACGGATACAAGGTTCGGCGGCGCAAATATGCCAGAAAATAGTGGATGGATGCATAGCCGCTGATGGCTGCGGCGATGAACCCCACTACCAGCAGAGTGGTTTCGCCGGAATTGATGCCCGCGTCAAGCGTGTGTTTTAATTGCAATATACCCGCGCCGAAAATGACGGGCAGCGCCAGCAAAAAGCTGAACCGCGCCGCGGCTTCGCGTTTAATGCCGAGCGCCAGTCCGGCGGCGATGGTTGAACCGGAGCGGGAAATTCCCGGTGCAATGGCAAACGCTTGCGCCACCCCGATGAGAATGCCGTCTTTCCAGCCGATGGTTTCCATATCGCGCACGCGCTGCGCCACTTTTTCACTGAAGAAGAGGATGCCGCCGGTGATAAACAAGAATATCGCCACAAAAATCGGTTTACTGAAAAGTTGCTCAAACAGGTCATTGAGCAGATACCCCACCAGCGCCGCGGGAATGGAACCGACCACCAGCAGCCAGCCGAGCCGTCCGTAAAAATCATCAAGGTTGCGGTCGCGCAGGGTTTTCAATACCCCCAGCACAATCTGCCAGATGTCGCGCCAAAAATAGATGACTACCGCCAACAGTGTCCCCAAATGGACGGTGGTATCAAAGGTAAGTCCGGGCGCATTCCAGTTCAGCAGCCACGGCACCAGCACCAAATGCCCGCTGCTGGAAACAGGTAGAAATTCGGTAACCCCCTGCAAAATTCCAAGAATGATTGCTTGAAGTATGGTCATGATTGCCTCGCTTTCGGTTATCGGTTTTTAGTTTTCAGTGGTCAGTCGGCAGTTCCCGGTGTGAATCGACAACTGACTGTATGATAGAACACAGATTGTACGGACCACGCTGATTGTCACTGATTTTCTATTTTTATCTGTGGCGACCCGTTCAATCTGTGTCATCTGTGTTCTATTCCTACTCGACAACTCAAAACGTTTATCCAAAATGGGAATTGCCGGGGTCAGTTAACTGATAATTGATTGCTGAAAGTTATCAACTATTACCCCATTTCCCCAAAAATGCCGCTTTGTATTCCACAAACGTGTCATTCAGAATGCTTTCGCGGATGTTGCGCATGATGTTCAGCAGAAAATGGATATTGTGCAGCGATGCCAGATGCATTCCCAGAATTTCATTGGCTTTGATGAGATGCCGCAAATATGCCAAACTGAAATTCTGGCAGGCATAGCAGGTGCAGGTCGGGTCGATGGGGGCATGCTCGCGGGCGTATTGCGCTTTTCGCAAATTGATGCGCCCATACGGGGTGAATACCGCCCCGTGCCGCGCGATGCGGGTCGGCAGCACACAGTCAAACTGGTCCACTCCGCGTGCCACGCATTCAAACATATCTTCGGGACTGCCAACGCCCATCAGATAGCGCGGTTTATTTTTCGGCAGAATGGGATGCACCACGTCGAGCATAGCATGCATTTCGGCTTTGGGTTCGCCCACGCTCAATCCGCCGATACTGTAGCCCGGAAAATCGAGGCTTGCCAGAAATGCCGCGCTCTTTTCGCGCAAATCGGGGAATACGCCGCCCTGCACAATGCCATACAGCGCTTGGTCACTGCGGGTCTGCGCGGCAAGCCCGCGTTCCGCCCAGCGATGCGTCCGTTCCAGCGCAATTTTGTTGTATTCATAATCCTGCGGCGGGGCGCATTCATCAAACGACATAATGATGTCCGCGCCAATTTTTTCCTGAAGCCCGATGACTTTTTCCGGCGTGAAGCGGTGTTCTGAGCCATCCAGATGAGAACGGAAGGTGACGCCGTCATCATCAATTTTGCGCAACCCCTGCAAGCTGAACACCTGAAACCCGCCGGAGTCGGTCAGAATCGGGCTATCCCAGTGCATAAAATTATGCAGCCCGCCAAACTCGGCAATCAATTCTGCGCCGGGGCGCAGATAAAGATGGTATGTGTTCGATAAAATCAATGTTGCGCCCAAATTGTGCAAATCGGCGGGGGACAGCGTTTTGACGGTGGCTTGCGTACCCACCGGCGCGAACACCGGCGTGGGAATGTCGCCGTGCGGGGTGTGGATGATGCCCACACGGGCATGGGTGCGGGTATCTTCTTTTATCAGGTCAAAGGAAAATTTGTTGTTGGTCATTTGTCATTCGTGCTGTGTATTCCGTATTTCGTGTTGCGCGTAATTCTGCAACCTAATTTTACCTTTTACATTTTGAATTTTGCATTACCCGCAAAGTTTACCACAACCGGTAATTTTGGGGAATTGCTCACGCTCATTCGCTCTTTCGACAATTTATTGCTATAATGAAACTCTTAAAATGGTTGATTTTTCACCACAGAGACGCTGAGAAACAGAGTTGTTCGGGGTTCAAGAGAAAACCTCCCCTCCCGTTTTGATTTTTCCTCTGTTCCTCTGTGGTTTGATTTTCAACCCTCTTCATCGGAGACGCAGGAATGATAATTTCACTGGACGCAATGGGCGGCGATTTCGCCCCGGAAGTAACGGTTCACGGCGCAGTGTGGGCGGCGCGAGATTTTGGGGTTACGGTACAATTGGTGGGTAACCCGGATGCCATTGCCGCCGAGTTAAAAAAACACGATACCAACGGGTTGGACGTGCCAATTGTCCCCGCCGCTGAAAT
>CAYZQQ010000275.1:0-5233 GCA_964480075.1 uncultured Anaerolineaceae bacterium | reverse complement strand
TATATAGCAATATAATAGCCAATAAAGGAGGTTTTTTGTGAAAACCATAATTAATATTTCATTGCGGGTGCGACACAACGCTGAGCATCCCCTTCAATCTGCTGTTTTGCTGTCAGCAGGCCTAGATGGCGTTGAGATGTCGCCGGTCATGGCGACCGGTAATTTGGCACGCGTTGGGGACTTGATCTCACAGGTTGTCGATGACGCGCTTATTCAGGCGCGCACGGCACGCGAGCAACAAGATACCGCTGTCACGACAGGGTGCGAGATTGACCTGCCGACGGACCATGGCGCGGTATCGAGCGCGGGGAACACCCCCGCAACCGACAACACCGAACCGCAGTTAACCCTGCTAAACTTCGGGTAGCCAATGACGCAAGCATTAAAACAAGTCCACTTTAGCATCTCGACAGTGGTACCTGTTGACGAAGTGGATGATGCGCTTGCCGGTATTGCAAACGACGTGAGCGATGCCGTCAAGTACGGTGTGGTAAAGGCGATGATGGTGGTTGAAAACGCACCGGAATGGGCAAAAGCAGATGTCCCTGGTCAACTTGATTTAGACGAACTCGCGCTTGGTTTAGGCGCGTAACCATAAAAACAGGAGGAATAAACTATGTTAAATCTTAATACGACAACAAAACGAATTTTCAAATACAACGGGCATACTTTCGCCGACATCGACGCGAGTTTCATACCGGAGGATGTGCGTCGCTCGCTGGTGCCGCACTTCCCGAAACTGGCGACCGCTGAAACGAAAGAGCGGACGCTCGATGACGGCACACTGGAAATCACCTTCGTTGAAGGTGTGGCGCGAAAAGGATAGTAATGACTGACCATGAGTCGGTCACCAAACGTTTGCTTGCCATCCCGCCGGACGAAAGTTTGCGGGAGGCGCAAGCCTTGGTTGACCGTTACACCAAGACGGATGTTCATTGGCATATTGCCGGTTTGCCGGACGCGCTGGCTGAGATACAGGAGGTTAAGGGACAATTATGGGCTATGGCGCAACAGGATGGACAGCGATACAGAAGCGTTTTGTCTGCGGTGACAGCGATACCGCCGATGCAGTCCCCCTCACTTCCTCCCGGTTTCTAGTCCCCGTGCCGCCCACCGCGCCGCCTAAAGCGGATGAGCTGATGGCTCGTTTGGCAAACTTCTTTCCTCCCCCGATGGATGAGTTTTACCAATTTCTGTCAGGCCTTGAAGTTGCCTTGAAACGGCTCATCCTTTTCGCTGACAAGATGCCGGATATTTTTGCCGAAAGCTTATCCGGCGTGGCGGAAGGGCCATATATTAGCACATCGGGCGCGGCACGGTTGTATACAGCTTTTGTGTATGCGGTTGACCGTTACGAATTCCCGCTCTTTGTGGATTGGGCACTGCAAGATGACGCGATAGTGATTGATGAAATCCCGCTGATGGTTTTTGGTATCGGCACGGATGATTTAGATGGCGCATTCGACAGCTTGATTGCCCTTTACTTTGCCGTTTACCATAATGGCTTTTACCCGACGGATATTGGCATTTTTGAACCGGACGATATAGCCGCACTTTTGCCAATTGATGAAAGCGACGACGGGAATATTCAACGGATTAAGGAACGCTTAAGGGCTTTACCGGCAGGACATCCGGCGCGCGGCGCGCTGGCGAGTTTACGCTTAATCGAGCGGGAAGATGCCAATATTTTCCTTGCCTGCAACTACTCGGACGGCAACAACGATATAGTTTGGGATGAGTATTACTTCAATATGCTGGCGGAAGAGTGGGCGGAAGCAAAGCCGGTGGTTGACGCGCACTTTACGTTCGTGAATTGGTCGCGCGACGGAGCTTACGAACGGGAAGAAGCGTTTATTCGTTACATAGGCGGTGCGATTGATGAATTAGACGAAAATATATTCGCAAGAAAGGAGAATGAATCGTGACAGAACAAAAATTAAACGCGGCACTGCACTTTTTTGAAGATACGGTGGTGCTGACGAAATATGACGACAGCGGACCGAGTACATCCCATCCGGTGGCTTTGCCGGATGTGGCGGCGGCACTCAGCGATATATCGCTGGGCAGTTCACTCCTGCCGCCTAATACACTTTGTTGGCAACGACACGCCGGAGTTGAGCGTTTGTGCATCTTCGTTCCACGCAAACGGTGGGCGGTTCGAGTGCGCCCCGAAAAGAATATTGTGGAAGATTGGACGGTGCCAATGCCGCCGCTGTTGTGGATTGGGCAGGGGACGAAGTATCGCCTGTATGCTCTGCGCCGAAGACCGAAACCGGGCGAAGACCCCGAAGTTTTCATCGCGCCAACCCCGAATGTTTTTGACGCGCAGAGAACCGGCGGCGCGATTTGCGCCGGAACGGTACGCTTTCCGGTGTGTTCGTCCACAACAATTGAAAGCGCGCTGGAAATGTTTTTTGCCAGCGAGTTTAATACGCACATCAGTACCGGCAAGTGTCAAACCTATTACAAATCCACGGTTTTGGACTTGTGGCGTGAGCTGAATGGTGAACGCAATTTTCCCGTGCGAGAGCTGGTGTCTGCCGATATGGCTTTGTCCCAAGTGATGAACAAGGGGTACTGATGCCGATGCCGGATATTAAAGTTGCCGAAACGGTTGTCTTGCGCGCAGGCGAGGGCTTATACGCGCCGACGGCACCCATCCAATATATCGTTGCCGCAAACGCTATCTTCAAACGGTCTGCTAATCCGTATATTGATGCCACCGCATTGGTGCAGTCGTTTGACACGCCTTTGCCCGGTTTGGCGACGCTGTTCCCTTTCGTGCAGTTGCGCGTGCCCAGATTTCCGCAGGCGTGGCTTGATGTTGCACTGTCACTGTCCGGACAATATTTTCCCAACGAGGTACTGTTGCAGATTGTCTCGACAGTGGGCAAAGCGCGTTTGACGATGCCGGAACAACGGCAATCTGTTGCGTTGGTAGAAACGATACAAGCCCCTGATGCGGCGGTGGATGTGATTTGTGATATTCATAGTCATCATATTATGCCGACTGAGTTTAGTCCGGTTGACGATCGCGACGAACAGAGCTTACGCTTTTACGGTGTGTTGGGCTGGTCTAGTGGCGTACCGACGATGCGCTTGCGGGTCGGCGTGTACGGGGCATTCGTCAACGTGCCGCTGACGACACTCTTTGACGGTTGCGGACCTTTCGAGGACTTGAACCATGATTAACTTTGAGCGGCGTTACCCGCTGATGGTTGGGGAGCCGGATGCCTTCGATATTGTTTTGGTCGGGTGTGGCGGCACGGGGTCTTTTCTGGCGCAGGATTTGGCGCGTTTGGCTTACCACGCGCGGGCGCAAGAGATTGAAGTCAATTTGACCTTTGTGGACTTCGACAAGGTAGAGCTGAAGAATGTCGGACGGCAGAATTTCAGCCCGCTTGAAGTTGGGCGTTACAAGGCGGAGACACTGGCCACACGCTTTAATCAGGCTTTCGGTTTGGCTATTCGGTATGTCAACACGCGCTTCCACCCGCAATTGCTCTCTAGCGGCAATCGAAAATTCAAATTAGTGGTGGGGGCGGTAGACAACGCTTTTGCTCGCCGTGATATTGCTGAAGGGGTTGAAGGACACTACGGCAGAGTATGGTGGTTAGATAGTGGCAATCTCTACGCTGAAGGACAGATTGTACTGGGCAATGTGACCGACTGGGAAGAAAAAGATGCTTTCCCGGAACGGGCTTTTGCCACAAGCTTCCCGCGCCGCATATTTTGCGCCCCGGTTTACTAATCCCTCAGCCTGATAAAGCGGTGGGCGTATCGTGTGCCGATTTGACCTTGCTGGATGTGCAGGGCTTGATGACCAACCGCGCGATGGCAACCTTCGTCAGCCAGTATCTCTACCGGCTGGTCGTCACCCGTACGCTGGACATCTTTATGACCTTTGTGGATCTAAATAGCGGCAATGTGTCTTCTTTGCCGATTACTAAAAACGATATTGCGCGGGAGTTGGGCAATGCTTGATTTCCGCCTGTGGAATTTAACAAATTAAACAGGAGGAAAAATATGCAACAACAAACTTTTAACAGCTGGTTTGGCAAACTTAATCATCGGGTAGAGGCTTTAATTTCGGTTTCGGTCCGCGATTTGCCCGATATGCCTTACCGTACATGGTTTGAGCAGGGAGTGACGGCTGAAGATGCCGCCCTAACCGTCGTCGAAAAGGCGTTGGCGGAATACGGGTTTGCTCCGGAAGATATTTTTGAACCGGCAGAATTGAGTCGCGACGAGCTTAACCGTCAGGATGAAGTGGACAATGCCATTCATAGCTTGCTGGTCACGCTGACGGGCAAAGACATCCCGTGGAATATCGAGGATATTTCTACGGTTCGAGACGCGGTACTGCCGATAGTTTCTCGTCACACCGGCAAGACGATTTTGGAACTCTACCCTGCGCTCACTTTGAAGGGCAAGGAAGAGGTACTCTAATTTGTCACCATCAAACTCAAAGACCCCTTTGCAAAAGCAAGGGGGTTTTATTTTTCCACAAGGAGGTGCCCTACGCATATTCTCATTAAAAATCACCAATCCGACTCGCGAGGCCATCACGATTTTACGGTCGTTAATCTTGATCCGGTCTTTGCAAGCACGATGCTGGATATTATTTCAATCGCCGCCGATTTGCTGGCGGATATGCCGGAGTTCCAACATCTTAGCTACTATAGCGACTTGCCGCGGCTTTACAAAGGGGGCGATGCGATGACCCGTTACACACGCTTAATGCAGGTCGAAGAAACCCCGCTTTTACTGCTGGGGAACGCGCCTGATGTGCCGGACAATGCTTTGCCGGCGACTGAGGCGCACTTGCGCGTATATGCCGGTGGCATCAGCTGGTCCGGCGACAATTGGGAAAGTTACATTATTCCACCGGAGATTTTAGAACGGATTGCCGGCAGGCAACCAAGTTAAGAAAGGAGGTTTTTATGCGGACATTCACGCCCCCAACTGAAGATGTTATGCTTGGTTTGGCTGAAACCGACTTACGCCGTCCGCGCCAAATGGCGAGGCAGGGGGTGGAATCGGTCCCGTTGGAGGGAGATAGAGTCGAATTAACGTTGAACTACGGCGACAACGGCTATCAGCAATTTTTTGCAAGCGATGAGCTACTGCTTTTCAATCCCTATTTAGGCGATTTGAGCGCGAACGAGAAGATGAGCTACGGTTGGCAGTCGGCGCGCCGACATGCCGGCAATTGGCACGCCGTGCTTGACAG
>CAYZQQ010000274.1:0-5254 GCA_964480075.1 uncultured Anaerolineaceae bacterium | reverse complement strand
TCCACCGTCACCCACGCCCACTCCCACACCGACATCGCCGCCATATACGGGCAATGCCCCCACCGTCACCGAAAGCAGCATCACCCTCAACACGTATGATTATCAATCGGCGCTGGTTCCCACCCAACCCGATGACCCCGTTTACCCGTACCCGCGACTCGACCACGGGCGGGTGGGAGCGCCATCGCCGCAGCCCTACCGCACCATCGTGCTGGAAAATCGCTACACGCAATTGACCATCCTGCCCGATTTGGGCGGTCGCATTTACAAATGGATTGACAAGCCCAGCGGGCGCAATCTCTTTTACCAAAATCCGGTCATTAAACCGACGCAGTGGGGCAATCGCGGGTGGTGGCTGGCAACCGGCGGGATAGAATGGGCGCTGCCCACCGATGAGCACGGCTTGAGCGAGGCTTCGCCGTGGGCATACGAAACCTATCAGGATGGCAAAAATGCGGGCGTGGCACTCAGTGATACAGAAGAACACAGCGGGCTGCAGTCGGAAATTATCATCAGTTTAGATACCGACCACAATTATTTCACGCTCATTCCGCGCATTTTCAACCCCACCGCTGCGCCGGTCAATTACAAATTTTGGATGAACGGGATGTTCACCCTTGGCGCACCGAGTCTGACGCCCGGCATTGAATTTGTGCTGCCCACCGACCGCGTCACCATCCACAGCACCAGCGACCCCACCCTGCCCGCGCCCGGCAAAACAATGCCGTGGCACGTGTTCAACGGGCGCGATTTGAGCCGGTATGATAATTGGACAAATTACATGGGCATTTTCGCCGCGCCGCATGCTACCGCCAATTTTATGGGGGCATACAATCACACCACCAATCTCGGCGTGGCGCGCATTTTTCCCGCCAACCTCGTTTTGGGAGCGAAAGTGTTCGCTCCGGGCGAATTGGAACCTGCGCTGTGGACGGATGACGGCAGCCGTTATTTTGAACTGTGGGGTGGTGTGGCGCCGACATTTTGGGATGAGAAAACCCTCAACCCCGGCGAGTGGATTATATGGCAGGAACGCTGGTATGCTGTCGGCGATATGGGCGGCTTTAAAACCGCCACCGAAAATGCCGCGCTGAACCTGGGGCTGACCGCCGATTCGGTGGAGGTTGCCGCCATCAGCACCCATCCGCTGGCGGGCACGCTGATTCTGCGCAACGGCAGCACCGAAGTGACCCGCTGGGAGGTGACGCTGTCACCCGCCATTCCGTTTCGCGGCAGTTACGCCCCCGGCGCTACCGATTTTGCCGCCGCCGATTGGAATCTGTCGCTGGTGGATAGCGCCGGGCAGCCGCTGGCACTGCTGGGCAATGCGCCAGCAGTCATTGCTGACGCGCCCACACCCACGCCCACACCGCCCCCCGCCCAACCCACACCCACCGCCATCTCGGTTGCCCCGGTCAGTGATGATTCACTGGTGTGGGACCCGCGCCTCGATGAGTTGGGCATTACGCTCACCCGCGCACAGGCGCAACCGGGCGAGCCGGTGTATCGGCTGGTCGCGGCGCGTTTTCAAGATGACACCGAATCGAATATGATGCACCATATTTTTATTGAAGTAATTGACGAATATGGGCAACGGATGTTAAATATTCCGGTGGTGGTGGCGTGGGCAGACGGGCAGACCACCGCCGTCACCGAAGACAAACCTGCGCCCGAATATGCCGCCAATTTCCCGATGTACGATTATTTGGGCAAATATTCGGCGTATGTGGACGGTGCACCCAGCGATATTGTCAGTGGGATGGGCTTACCCGGACATCATCACGTCAGTTTTTTACTCACCTTTCAACGGCAGTGACTCTTATGGAACCAAACGCAACCCTTCTCATTGTAGATGATGAAGAAATGATCCGTGAGTATATCGGCACTATTTTTAGCGCATACAATTACTCGATATTGTTTGCCGGGTCTGGGCAGGAAGCGCTGGAAACACTTGAAGCCGAGCCGAACATTGATGTTGTGCTGCTGGATGTGATACTGCCGGAAATGGATGGTTTTGGAGTGTTGGATGTTATTGAACACAATCCAGCCACGGCTGACACCCGCGTAATTATGCTCACCGGCATGCACGATAGAGATATTGTGGCTAAAGCTCTGCGCGCCGGCGCAGTAGATTTCATCACCAAACCATTTTCGGCGGATGAGTTATTGGCGCGCGTGCAAACTCATTTGGAATTGAAACAGATAGAAGAAGTTCTGGTCGTTAAAACCGAACAATATCGAAGATTGCTGGCAGAAACCAACGATGCAGCGCTGGTGATGGTTGAAAATGTCACCGAAATAATTATACGGTTAACTATCGAAGGCATCTGTTTGTACATTTCTCCCGCCATCGAAAAAATTCTGGGGTACCTCCCCCACAAACTGCTCAACGTGCCGTTGCAATCGTATCTGCACCCGGAAGACCTTGAGCATCTTATGGGCATGGATCCGCCGCTATTGTCACTGTCAGAACCATCCATCATCACCGTGCGTATGAAACACAAAAACGGCAACTATGTATGGCTCGAAATCAGTATTCAACCCGCCCATAATCGTCCCCACGAGCGTATCGCAGTGGCGCGTGATATTACGGAACGCAAACAATATGAAGAAGCGCTGCGGCAAGCGTATGATGATATGGAACAGCGCGTCCACGAACGCACCATTGAGTTGACCCGCATCAATAACCTGCTCAAACAAGAAATTATCGACCGCAAACGTGCCGAATTTATGCTGGAAAAAGAACGCGTTGATTTGGCGTTGCGCGTGGAAGAAAGCACCGCCGAACTGCGCACCGCCAACAAAGAGTTGGAGCGCGCCAATCAACTAAAAGACGAGTTTCTGGCAAATATGAGCCACGAACTGCGCACCCCGCTAAATTCTGTGCTGGGGCTGGCAGAATCAATGCTGGAACACGTTTATGGCGCCCTCAACGACGAGCAAGAAAAAGTGCTAACGGTGATTGAAGAGAGCGGGCGGCATCTGCTGACGCTTATCAACGATATTCTGGATTTGTCCAAAATTGGGGCGGGTAAACTCACTCTTGATATCCAATCGGTAAATATTGCCAGTCTCACACAGGCAAGCCTGCGCTTTGTAAAACAATCGGTGCAAAAAAAGAAAATTGACATCAAAACAACTATTGACCCGGCGATAGAATCTATTGAAGCTGACCAGCGCCGCCTAAAACAAATGTTGGTAAATTTATTGAGCAATGCCGTAAAATTTACACCCACCGGACAAAGCATCGGACTGGATGTGTATGGCAGCGCAGAAACCAACGTGATACATTTTACGGTGTGGGATACCGGTATCGGCATTTCCAAAAAAGACTTGCGACATTTGTTTCAGCCATTTGTCCAACTCGACAGCCGACTATCCCGTCAATATGGCGGCACCGGGTTAGGGCTGGCGCTGGTACAGCGCATGGCAGAAATACATGGCGGCAGCATCTCGGTGGAAAGCGAACCTGAAAAAGGCAGCCGCTTCACCATTTCATTACCATGGTATACCTCTGCTCCGGAAACATCGCTGATACCCGCCGAACCGAAACACTACCAAACCCCCGCCATCACCAAAAATGCGCGCATTTTGCTGGTGGAAGATAGTTTTGTCAATTTACAGATGAGCCTCCTTTTTCTGCAAAAAGCGGGGTATCAAGTATCTGTCGCCCACGATGGGCAAGAAGCAATTGACTGCCTTTCCACATACCATCCCGATTTGATTTTGATGGATATTCAAATGCCAACTATGGATGGACTGGAAGCCACCCGACGCATTCGGCTAAATCCGGAAACAAAGCGCTTGCCCATCATTGCGCTAACGGCGCTGGCAATGCCCGGTGACCGCGAACGCTGTATTGCCGCTGGTGCAAACGATTATTTGAGCAAGCCCATCAGTTTAAAAGAATTGCACAAAATGATTTTGAAATATTTGGAATAACCTATGACTCCGAGAATGCAACGTCCAACAATTTTAGTGGTCGATGATGAACCAGCCGGGCGAGAAGTGCTGTACGGGTTACTCACCATCGACAGCTATGATGTCGAAACTGTATCTGACGGCGCCGAAGCGCTCCAAAAAGCCGCCGCCATCATTCCCGATTTAATTCTGCTGGATGTGATGATGCCCGGTATTGATGGCTTTGAGGTATGCCGCCAACTGCGCAAAAATCCCGCGCTGGCAGAAGTACCCGTCATTATGCTCACCGCGCTGGATGACCGCGACTCATTGCTGGAAGGTATTGAAGCAGGCGCAGATGATTTCATCTCCAAACCGTTCGACCGGCAGGAGTTGCGCACCCGCGTGCGTACCATCACCCGCCTCAATCGTTTTCGGCGGCTGGTAACAGAGCGCAATAAATTTCAGTGGGTTATTGACCATGCCGACGATGGCTATCTGGTCATCAACAATACCGGCGAAATTGAATACACCAACGGGCAAGCGCGTCATTACCTAAACCTTCCCACCGATACCCCCATCACCCAACGATTTCAAGATGTCGTAAAACGCCACTTTCGGCGTGAACCAAAAGCAGCATGGGAAACCAAACACTTTCTGTCTCCCAATGCCAAAAAAGCCGCAGAACCTCGGTATTTGGTACGCCCCGAAACATCCACTGCCCACACATTTTGGTTGCAAGTTGATATTTTATCCACCAATAATGTTCCATCTGCGCATCCCACCGATTGGATCATTCGGCTACGCGATGTCACCGCGAAAATGCTGCTTCAACGCGATATGTGGCAATTTCAAGCGATGATTGCACATAAATTGCGGGCGCCGATGGTCCCCGTTATTGGCACCATAGAACTTCTGGCGAACGAAATAGACAGCCTGTCTGCAAAAGATATTGCCAGTCTTGCCCAACGCGCGGCAGCCAGCGTTTCGCGATTGCGTGAAACCGTAGAAAATATCGTCCGTTATGCCGATTTGACACAGCAGATTCCATTGTCGCAAATGAACGATTTCCCCGTTGCAGAGTTTGAATCGCTGTTCATCGAGCTGGGGCAAGCCATCGGCATTGAAACCATATCGGTAGCGGTAACAAAAGCTGCCGCCGCTACCCGCATCGCTTTGCCACCGGAAGCGCTGAACACCATTGTGCAAGAAATTCTAAACAATGCCCAAAAATTTCACCCAAAACATACTCCCGGCATCACCGTAGATATCACCGCCGATACAAGAAACAAAGTCCGTCTTAAAATTGCCGATGATGGCATCGCGCTATCGCCGGAGCAACTGGCTCACATTT
>CAYZQQ010000273.1:0-5271 GCA_964480075.1 uncultured Anaerolineaceae bacterium | reverse complement strand
CCTCTAACCTCTTGGTCCGCAACCAAGTGCTCTATCCATTGAGCTACGAGGACACCGTCAAATGCAGGGCAGATTATAACACCGATGGGGGTCTGTGTCAATTGCATCACGCCCGCTGAGTGCGTCCGGTCGGGATATATTTCGGCGAACAATAGTCGTCACATGGTAGGGTATCGCTCTCATATCCCCTGCCACCGCCCCAAAATTTACCGCACATGTTACAGGGAATACGTCTCGGTTAAATATGCCAAAACCTGTTCGACTGCCCAATGCCATTCTTCCCACTGCGGTTTGAACATATTGGCTTCAATAAGTTCAATGGCGGCATTAGGATGAATTTGTGAGGCCCCCGCCCCCTGCGTGGCGCTGGCAATACCCCCCAGCGCATTCCCCAACACTCCCGCTGCCGCCCAATCTAACCCAACGGTGCGCGCCAGCAACACGCCGGCATTAAAACTATCGCCTGCGCCGGTGGTGTCCCGCACGTAAATATCAAAGCTCGGAATATCGAACCGGGCATCGCCGTTGGCGATAACACATCCCTTTGCGCCCCGTTTGACCACCACTGCTTTCGCGCCCATATCCAACACCGCCTGCAATGAATCATCAAAATTCATAAAGCCGCTTAACAGCATTAATTCCTGCTCATTGGGGAAAAATACATCAATTTTGGGGAGTATTGTTTTGATGCGCGTGCCATAGCGCATTGCCGGTTCGGGGCTTGGGTCTAGGCTAACGCGACAGTGGTTTTGCCGCGCCATTTCCAGCGCTTGCACAGCAGCATCATGCTGAGGGTGCGCCATCAATGCATACCCGGAGAAATGATACCATCGCGCAGTAGAAAAATAAGTTTCCCACTCCGGTTTGGGGGCAGTGAATACATTTGCCCCGCGAGAAGAAAACATCGTACGTTCACCATCGGGGTTGACAACCACATAGATTAACCCGGTGCTGACCACAGAATCAACTTGAATTTGGGATCTGTTCACCCCAATTTTCTTCAAATCGGTGATAACCTGCTGCGCCAGCGCATCATTGCCAATGCGCCCGATAATACCCACGTCGCCACCGAGATTCGCTACCGCAAGCGATGTGGTCACCACCGACCCGCCCGTGTGATACTCTACTGCTGTGGCAACACCTTCGCCGCCACGTGACGGATACGCCGGAATCGCCGCGCTGACATCTATGTTTATGTCACCCAATAAAATTATATCAGGCATAAACACTCCATTAAAATTGGTTTGACACAGAAAAAGAATCTATCTCAAGCGCGTTAAAGGTCAATAGAAATGGGTAACATCACCGTAAATTGGCTGCCTTTGCCCCGTACACTCTTGACCGTAATCCGCCCATGGTGAATTTCTACCATACCCTTTACAATTGACAAGCCGATACCCAATCCTTGAAAACGCCGCGTCATAGATGGTTCAACCTGATAAAAATCCTCAAATATCTTGTCTAGCTTTTGTTTCTCGATGCCAACCCCGGTATCGGCAACTCGCAAAATAATTTTCTGTCCTTCACGAGACATTCCCACCAGCACGATGCCATCTTCTGATGTAAATTTTATCGCATTTGATACCAGGTTGGCAATAATGAGGTATATTTTTTGCCGGTCGGCTTCAATATTAATAGGGTCGTCCCCGTCGGGGAATTGCGTTTTCAACCGTAGCGATTTGGCTTGCATCAACGCAGAAAATTCCGAGAGCACCTCTTGCACCAATTCACGCATCGAAAATATTTCAACATCCAAATCGATTTGATGCGTCTTAACGTAGCGCAAATTCGTCATATCATCAATGAGTTTGCGCAATTTTAGGGCGCTGGCAAGTACCATATTCAATTGCTCGCTGGCTTGCCCGCTCAATTCGTCACGCAAAAACGAGGCATACCCCATAATAACCGCTAATGGCGTGCGTAACTCATGCGATGCCAGATTCACAAAATTGGTTTTTAGTTCATCTAATTCCGATAATTCTTCGTATGCCTGTTGAACATCGCGCCACAACCGGGCATTTTCAATTGCCACGGCTACTTGGGCGGCAAGAGTCGTGGCAATTTGAATGTCATCCTGGGTAAATCCAATATCATCTTGTTTGTTCAGTAGTTCCAGCACCCCGATAATTTGCTGTTTAATTTTTAGCGGCACCCCCAAAATAGAACGGGTATGAAAATTACTCATCTCATCAACGTGTTTGTTCCAGCGAGGGTCGTTGGTAACATTTCGAATGAGCATGGGGCGCGCTTTTTTAAAGACCCACCCGGCAATGCTGTCATCAATGGGGACAGGAATACTTGTCAGTTTTTCGCTCACGGTGGAGGCTGTTGCCGGGGTGAATTTCAACTCTTTGGTATCTTTATCATACAGCAGGATGGAACACGCTTCGGCATTAGTCAATTCCGCTGCCACCTGAGTAATGTTTCTCAAAAGCATATCCAAATCCAACGTGGAATTTAAGGTTTGGCTAACTTTAGCGATGCGCTCCAAATATGCTATCCGATATTCAAGGTGCGTAATTTTTTCTTTATACTGCTCAATGAGCACCTGATAATTGTTTGCGTCGGGTTCGTTTAGATATTTGAGCATAATTAGACGAGAAGATAAACCATTTCTGCGGAACAAAACCTGCATAAACCTAATAATTTTGGCTCAACCGGAATTCAGGGGGGATAGGTAAAATGTCATTGCGAACGAAGCGAAGCAATCCCCGTGAGCGTAATCGAAGATTGCTTCGGCGCAAAAAACGCGCCTCGCAATGACAAACCCCATGAATTCCTGAAGACCCATAATTTTTTGCGAAAATCACATTTTTATTATACCACAAATATTCATATTGTACGGTATGCATTTTCCGGCATATTACCGAATATGCAAAAACGCCGCACCGTTCGTTTAACCTTCCGGTACCGGGTCATTAAAAGAGGGCAGACATTCGCTGCAAAACCCGGGATTTTTCATCGTATATTTGAGTGATGATTACAGGCGGTCATTCAGTGCAATTCAACACCGTCAATCGGTGTGCCGGTAAATATCCGTGAGAAGGTGTGTGGCGACATACTCTTTTTGATACAGCTGCGCCCATGCAACCGGCGATAACACCGCGCCAGCCGTGTTTTCTTGCCACTGTACTCCATTTTTACTCAAAAACGGCACGCTGTCAAATACTATTTTGGCGACTTGCCTTTTTTCCACAAACCGGTATTGTTGACAACTAAAGCTAACCGGAGTGTGTATGGTCATCAATTTTCCTGCATTATCTGATATTCCCCGTCCCGCCGAAAGACACATTGCCGTGCGTGTGACCCCCGAAGCAGAGCGGGCGCTGCGCGATGGGCATCCATGGCTGTTTGAGAGCGCGATTCAGCGTCAAAGCGCCATTGGAGCCGCCGGTGATTTGGCGGTGGTTTTCGACCGGAAACGCCGCTTTTTGGCGGTGGGATTGTATGACCCGCACTCGCCGATACGGGTGCGCGTGCTCCAGCATCGCCTGCCTGCCACTATCAATCGCCAGTGGTTTTTACAAGCATTGACTGCCGCCGCCCGTTTGCGCCGCCCATTGATGGAACTACCACCCGCCCGCGCCACCACCGGCTGCCGGCTGGTATATGGCGAAAACGACGGGTTGCCGGGGCTCGTCATTGACCGTTACGCGCAAACGCTGGTGGTAAAACTGTACACATTGGCGTGGATACCGCATCTGCCCGATGTGCTCGCGGCATTGTTGGATGTTGTTTCGGCGGAGCGGATTGTGCTACGGCTCAGTCGGGCACTGATGAAACAACCGGCACACTTGTTTGGGGTACACGATGGACAGATTGTGTATGGCAAAGCGTTGGATGCACCGCTCCTTTTTCAGGAGAATGGATTATATTTTGAAGTCGACCCGATTTTGGGGCAAAAGACAGGCTTCTTTCTTGACCAGCGCGATAATCGTGCCCGGGTAGAATCGCTGGCGCGCGGCAAATCGGTATTGAACCTTTTTTCATACACCGGTGGTTTTTCGGTGTATGCGGCACGGGGCGGCGCCACCGAGATTATCAGCGTGGACGCCAGCGCACCGGCGTTGCGCGCCGCCGAACGCAATTTCACCCACAACCGGCACATCTCCACCGTGGCAGCGGCTGCGCACCGAACCATCGCCGCAGATGCTTTCGCGGTGTTGCAACATCTGTACCACGACCACCACCGCTTTGGGATGGTTATCATCGACCCGCCGATGTTTGCCCGAAAACAATCGCAGACTGCCCCCGCGCTGGCGGCATATCGGCGATTAACCCGCATGGGATTGCTGGTGTTGGCTTCTGGCGGCACGTTGGTGCAAGCATCATGTTCCAGTCGCGTCCCCGCCGAAATTTTTTTCAACAGCGTCCATTATGCGGCGGCACAGGCAGGTCGCCCGTTGGATGAACTGACGCGCACCGAGCATCCGCTGGATCATCCCGTCACCTTTAAAGAAGGTTCATACCTCAAATGTCTGTTCGCCGTTGCGCCATAGCCCGCGCCATCACTCGCCAAAAACCTCGCGCCACACTTCCGGGTTTGGTTTGATGAAAACAATCAATAATTGAATGCCCCCCTCATTTCCCAGAATTTGCAGCTAAATACCGCACGACCACAGCCAATTTTTCGATGGTATCGACTTGAACCGGCAGGCGACTCTACCGCTCTCCCCGTAACTTTTTGCGCAAAATACCGTCTGTAAAATTGACCATCGTTCATCATCTGCGTCTCCAAGAGGCGGTATTCACGCTATTTATCCCTCTTTTTCGCAAGATTTAAGCAGAATTTAAGATTGCCATAAAGCATTCTTAACCATAAGCGCCAGTGTTTTTGGTATGATACAGCTATCATTTTACCGGAAAGGAGCTATTTATGAACCGAATGATACAATTACTGTTAGTGGGTGGATTAACCACCTTTTTGCTGGTGACCATCGTTGGGGTGGGCGTGTGGAGCATCGCTCAAAATAAATCTTCAAACGCCTCCGCCACCCCTGCCCCGGTGGTCAAAACAATAGCCAATGTGTCTGCGTCTGCGCCGGATTATTCGGCAGAACTGAACGCAATTCAGCAAAGCACCACCGAGCGAGCTGCGGCATACCAACAGCAGTTGACAGACTTGCAAACCACCATTCAAGAGCGAGAGACCGCATATCAGGCTGAAATTCAAAAAGCGACTGAACAACTGAATGCCTATCCAACAGCTATTGCCCAGCGAGAAGAAAACTTATCTGCACTCAACACCCAGTTGCAAGATTTACAGCAAGC
>CAYZQQ010000272.1:2620-5281 GCA_964480075.1 uncultured Anaerolineaceae bacterium | reverse complement strand
GGGTTCGCTGTACATCAGGCTTTTGGCGATGATGTAATTGCGCGACGAGCCGCCGTCAATGGCGTAGCTTGCCAGCGTGAACGGCGCACCGGAAAATCCGATGAGCGGAATGCGCCCCACCAGTTCGTGCCGGGTCATTTTGATGGCCTCCAGCGTGAACGACAGGCTTTCGCGCGGGTCGGGCTGAGTCAGCGCGGCAATGTCGGCGGGGGTGCGGATGGGGTTGTGGATGATGGGACCTTCGCCTTTTTCGAAGGTCAGTTTCAGCCCCATACCTTCCAGCGGCGGCAAAATATCAGCAAAAATGATAGCTGCGTCAATGTCGAAAGCGTGTGCCGGTTGCAGGGTGACTTCCACTGCCAGTTCCGGCGTTTTTATCATTTCCAGAATGGAGTATTTTTTCCGCAACTCGCGGTATGCGGGTATATATCGCCCGGCTTGCCGCATTATCCAAATGGGAACGGCATCGGTGGGGCGTTGGTTACATGCATCAAGAAATCGTGTGTTCATATTGAGTTCCGTGTTTCGAGTTTAAGGTCGCTTTGAATTTAAATTCAAGCTCAAAGTTTAAGCCGACTTAAGTCGGCTTTGGTTATCAGCCTCAAAATTTATTTTGAGGCGCTTACTTCCACAAAGCCAATGTTTCTTCTGCCGGATGATAAATCGCGGTGTACAGCGGCGTATCGCGTTCAGTGTAGCGCCGAACTTCCGTGTTGCGCAGTTTGTACACCAAATCCGAGAACATGGTCGGGTCGTCGGTTTCGTACACCACCACAAATTCCTGGTCTTGCAAGCCGAAGGAATAGAGCAATAGTTGGGTGATTGCGGGATATTCTTTGCCGAGTTTGATGTGTTCGTTCATCATCCCCTGCCGAGCCAGCCCTTTCATCAAATACCAATCGGGGGTTTTGACAAACGGATAGAGCATCAGATACGGTTTGCGACCCGGCGCGAAGGGGTCAATTTCCTGCGCGGAACGGGTTTTGGTGTACACCGACGGTTTGGTGAAGCCCCACAGGGTATTGGTGAGTTCCACAAATTGGCGGAATGGGTTGGTCACTTGCGCAAATTTGGTGAAAAAATCGAAGGCGGCTTGTGTGTCTTCGGCTTCCAGTACGCTCCACACCACAATGTCGGCGTCCGCTTCGGTGGGGAAAACCTGATAAATTTCCAGCGCGGGGGCGGCTGCGCGCAGCCCGGCGACCCACGTTTTTTGAAAATCCGCTTTTTCGGCGGCGGTCAGTTCGTAATACAGCGGTGAAAAGCTAAAAAACGCAAAGTGGTTCAGGGTTTTTACAGGTTGGTCATTGGTCATATGTTTGATATCCTTTTCAAAAAATTCTGTCTATCCAGAGATAGGTTATTGGCGAATGGAGATTGTCCAATTTTACAATCTACATTTTGAATTTTGCGCTGCCGTTATCCCAGCCACCGCGCCGCGTCGAGGGCATGGTACGTCAAAATGATGTCTGCCCCGGCGCGTTTGATGGCGGTGAGCGTTTCCAGCACCACCGATTTTTCGTCCAGCCAGCCTTTTTCGGCGGCGGCTTTGACCATCGCATACTCGCCGCTGACGTTGTATGCCGCCACCGGCACGTCGCACAACTCGCGCGTTTGGCGGATGATGTCCAGATATGCCAGCGCGGGTTTGACCATAATCATATCCGCGCCTTCAGCCAAATCGAGTTCCACTTCGCGCATGGCTTCGTGAATGTTGCCGTAATCCATTTGATGGGTTTTGCGGTCGCCGAATTTCGGCGCGCCATCGGCGGCATCGCGGAAGGGTCCGTAATAGCTACTGGCGTATTTTACAGCATAGCTCAAAATGGGCAGGTTGATGAAATCATGCTCGTCCAAAATCTGCCGGATGGCAACGACCATGCCGTCCATCATGCCGCTGGGAGCGACAATATCCGCACCCGCGCGGGCGTGCGACAGGGCGACGCGCTGCAAAATTTCCAGCGTGTCATCGTTCAAAATTTCTTCGCCGCGCACAATGCCGCAATGCCCGTGGCTGGTATATTCGCACAGACACACGTCCGTGGCGACCAGCAAATCGGGAAAAGCTTGTTTGATGGCGCGGGTGGCTTGCTGGACAATGCCATCTGCGGCGAAGTTTTCCAACCCGACGAGGTCTTTTTCCTCCGGAATACCGAACAAAATGACCGCCGGCACGCCCAGCGCGACGGCTTTTCCGGTTTCTTTCACCGCTTCATCCACCGAAAGTTGGGCAATGCCCGGCATGGATGAAATCGGGTTGCGAACGCCCTCGCCATGCACCACAAAAATCGGGTACATAAAATCGGCGGGGGTGAGGTGAATTTCGCGCACCATGCGCCGCATCGCGGCTGTGTGGCGCAGTCGGCGCGGTCGGATGGGCAGGTTATAAGTGGTCATGGTTTTGCTCCAATTCAAAATTCAAAGTGTAAAAGGCAAAAATAGGGGTCAGCGAAAATCACGTGTCACGTTTTCACGCATCACCAATCTCCAATTACCCCATCATTCCCAGTCGCTGGTGCAATTCTTCCTGAAAAGGGAACGTGCCGGGTTCGTACGTGCAGAAAGGTTCTTCTGCCATCGGGCGTCCGGTGACGGCATACGCCCGCGAGCGCGAGCCGCCGCACACGCCGACAAATTCGCACAGTCCGCAGCGCCCTTCGA
>CAYZQQ010000272.1:0-2520 GCA_964480075.1 uncultured Anaerolineaceae bacterium | reverse complement strand
GAGCGCGAGCCGCCGCACACGCCGACAAATTCGCACAGTCCGCAGCGCCCTTCGAGTTGGCTGACGTCGCGCAGGGTGCAGAACAGGACGGCATTGCGGTAGATGTCCACCAGTGATTTTTCTTTCACGCTACCGCCGGTCACGGGCATAAAACCGCTGGGGAAAACTTCGCCGAGGTGCGAAATGAAGACGAATCCATTCCCCGCGTTGATGTGCATCGGTGTGCGGCGGATGGCGTCGCGGGGTTTCAATCCTTTTTCCGCCACAATGCGTTCCAATTCAGCTTTCAATTCATAATAAACCGGGTGCAGCGACAAATAATCTTCCAGCGGCAGACCTTTTTCTTCGATGATACTGCGTTGCAAAACCACACGTTTGTAATGGTGTCCCTCGGTCGGTTTCGCGCTGATGTATTTTGACACATCATACAAAAAGTGCATCACGGCTTCATATTCGGCGGGTGATACTTCATCTTCTGATTTGCCGCGTCCGGTGGGAACCAAAAAGAACAGGCTCCACGTCATAGCTTTCATTTCCTGCATCAATTTGAAAATGTTGGGCAGGTCATACAAATTGTAGCGGGTGACGGTGGTATTCACTTGAATTTTCAACCCGACGTCTTGCGCCGCTTTCCAGCCGTTGACGGTCAAATCAAACGAGCCGGGCACGCGCCGAAAATCATCGTGCTTTTCAGCGGTGGACGCATCAATGCTGAGTGAAATGGCTTTCGCGCCCGCATCCTTCACTTTTTGCAGATTGTCTTTGTTCAACAGGGGCGTGCCGCTGGGCGACACGGCGGTCGCCAGCCCAATCTCCGAACCGTATTTGACCAATTCGAACAAGTCGGGGCGTTTGAAGGGGTCGCCGCCGGTGAAAATGAAAATCGGCGACGGTTTTCCGAATGACATCGCCTGCTCTAATAAGCGTTTTGCTTCCGCGGTGGACAGTGAATCCGGGTGCAAAAACGGCTGTGATTCGGCGCGACAGTGACGGCACGCCAAATCGCAGGCTTGGGTGGTTTCCCAAATGATCATGAACGGGCGTTCATCTTTGCTGTTGTGCGGTTGGCGAATGAGCGTTTTCATAAAATTTCCTCAATTTGTTTTTTCCACAGTTAAACACAGATAAAAAAATAAATCTGTGCTCATCTGTGAAAATCTGTGGACTGTCTTTCTCCGAAATAATCTTCCATTGCCGAAATCAATCCGGCGATTGTATACGTTTCCGGCACAACGTGTACCGGCAGTCCTGCCGAACGGGCGGCATCGGCGGCGACGGGACCGATGCACGCCACAACCGCGTCCCCGATGGCTTCGGCGGGTTTGGCAGTATTCAGCAGCACGACGAAATTTTGGGCAGTTGAGGCGCTGGTAAAGGTGAGAATATCCACCATTGGGAAAATATCTGCCAAATTGTCCTTTATTGTGACGGGTTCAGTTTGGTATGCGGTAACGCGGTTGACCGATGCCCCTTTCGCCTGCAATCCCTCTGCTAGCACGTTTCGCGCGATGTCAGAGGTGGGATACAGCACCCGTTCCCCTGCGCGGACGGGCAGGGTTTTCACCAGACTTTCCGCCGCATGTTTGGGGGGGATATGGTCAATCCGCGCGCCGAGTTTTCGCAGTTCGGCGGCAGTGGCAGGACCCACGACCGCAATTTTTAGCGATTCCAAATCGACGGCGGATTTTCCTGCTGCGGTCAGTGCGTTTGCAAAAAACTGCACACCATTCACGCTGGTCAATACCAGCCAATCGAAGGAATCCAGCGCGGCAATCGCATCACCCAGCGGCGAAAAATCGGTGGGGGGCACAATGCGAATAGTGGGGAATTCCACCGGAATTGCACCGAGCGCAGTCAGTTGCGCGCTAAACTTGGCGTTTTGACCCGTGGCACGGGTGACGAGCACTCGTTTGCCTGCCAATCCGTCAGGCATACGCCCCTCCCAAAATGTCCGCCGCGCCTTTTTCCAGCGCCATTGTTGCCAACTCCGCGCCGAGTGCAGCGGCGTTTTCAGCCGCGCCGGTATGTGTCAGCCGGATAATATGCGACCCATCCACGGCGGCGACCATACTTTCCAGCGTAAGTTCATTGTCCGTCACGGTTGCCAGCGCGCCGACCGGCACACTGCATCCGCCGCCCAGCCCCGCCAAAAATGCCCGTTCCGCCATCACGGCTCGCTGAGTGACGGGGTGGTGGATTTTTCCCAAAATGGATAGCGTTTCGGTGTCATCGGCGCGGCATTGAACCGCGACCGCTCCCTGTCCCGGGGCAGGGAGCATCTGGTTAAACGGCAAAATCTGGCTGATGTGTGATGCCAAATTCATACGATTTAATCCCGCCGCCGCCAACACAATGGCGTCATACACCCCATCAGGATTGAGCGCCTTTTTTACGCGGGTATCAACATTGCCGCGCAGAGAAACAATATTCAAATCGGGGCGATGGACGAGCAATTGCGCGGCGCGGCGCAGACTGCTCGTGCCGACGGTTGCGCCCTGCGGCAGGGTATTCAGCGTGTAG
>CAYZQQ010000271.1:0-5291 GCA_964480075.1 uncultured Anaerolineaceae bacterium | reverse complement strand
CATCTCAGTCCAATTAATCTTATCCTCAACCTGACGGTTGAGCGCGCCAACGACAGCCTCGTATCCAATATTTTCTTTCAAACTCACATCTTCGATGGCGCTGTTGACCAGTTGCTTCAACAGATACTCATCATAGGCTTTGGTGTGGGGGCTGCGTTGATCATACCAACTCAAAATTTGGGTGGTGGTCAGTTCATACCGGCATACCTTGCTTTGTGCCCGACGGGGTCGAAGGTGAATATAGGTTTCCCGTCCTAATACCGACAAATAACGCAATGTCAAAGGCTGACCATGTCCATAATTACAACTTATTCCCCGCCCACATATCCCACACGGGGTCGTCTCAACACGACTCTCAACTTGAATGATGATTTTGCCATCCGGCGTGATTTCTGTATTCAGCACATCTACATCAGGTATGTCCAACGGTAAACTTATCTCAGATGCCATCTCTTGTCTCCTGCTTGATTTTAGACATCTTATTTTACCTTATTTTCGTTTCAACCGAAACCCCCTGGATTCCGGTTGAACCTCAAAAACGATATTAAGCCGTGGCAAAAGCAACAATGGGTGATCCCACCGCAAGCCAATGCTGAGTTCGTGTGCAATATGAAGGATGTTTTGGATTTGTATCATGAACCATACGACCCTTTGCGTCCAGTTGTTAATTTTGACGAATGCAGCAAGCAACTAATTGGTCAAACGCGTCCCCCCATTCCGATGCGGATTGGTCAACTGGAACGGGTTGATTATGAATATGAACGGCATGGCACTTGCAATTTGTTCATGTTTTGTGAACCATTGGCTGCGTGGCAACATGTTGAGGTCACTGACCGGCGCACCAAGATTGATTACGCCCACTGTATGAAATACCTGGTTGATGAACGCTATCCCGATGCTGACACGGTGCGGGTTGTGCAAGACAATCTCAACACGCACAAACCCGCTTCTTTGTATGAAGCGTTCCCACCAGAAGAGGCACGACGTATTTTGCAGCGTCTTGAATTTCACTACACCCCCAAGCACGGTAGTTGGCTCAACATTGCTGAAATTGAACTCAACGTACTCAGCTCACAATGTTTAGACCGCCGCATTGCTGACAAATCCTTACTTGTCAGTGAAGTTGCTGCTTGGGAGAAGCAGCGCAATTTAGATGCCGCTACTGTCAATTGGCAGTTCACTACTCAAGAGGCTCGTATCAAGCTGAAACAACTTATCCATCGTTTCATGCTTGACAAAACACTAGAGAATATTAAATAATTCGTATGTTTGTTCCGGGGTTTGTCTGCCTTTTACCGTTAATTCTTTGTATGGCGTAGTATGAACCTGATTTTTTACCCGCTCGTAGGCAGCAGCACTCAACAAAATGCGTCCTCCGGGCGTGTTTTCTTGCAACCGTTTTGCCAGATTCACCGCGTCACCGATGGCGGTGTAGTCCATGCGTGATTGTGTGCCCACATTGCCAATTACCGCCTGACCCACGTGAATGCCCACCCCAAAACTCAGATGCGGTGCATATTCCACCGCCACATGATGAAAATCGGTGATGGCGCGTTGCATCTCTAGCGCTGCCCGCACCGCTCGCAGAGTGTGGTCCGGTTGAGGCAATGGTGCGTTAAAAATTGCCATCACCGCATCACCCACAAATTTATCGAGCGTCCCCTCGTATGCCAAAATTGCCTCTGCCGCCAACGACAGATATTTGTTCAACACCGTAATCAGGTCTTCCGGATCTTTGTGCTCGCTGAACGTGCTGAACCCACGAATGTCCGCGAACAGGATGGTCACCTCTTGCCGCTGTCCCCCCAATTTTAGCTCGGCAGGGTCATTGGGCAATCGGTCTACCACGGCTGGCGACAGATATTTTCGGAACATATTTTGCACGGCTTGCAATTTTCGGTTTTCGGTCAAATCATTTAACACCATTGCCACCCCGATGGTTGCTCGTTGAGCGTTACGAATGGGGCTCATATCAACACTCAAGCTGACTGTTCCTCGTTCCGGCACTTCCTGCGCTATCTCGTAGCCCCTGTATTTGCGATAAGTTGTTTTTACATCACGGAGCAATGCGGGTAGCGGCGTGTTCGGCAACCGTCGAAAAACTTCGTCAATCCGGGCACCGATTGTGAGTGACGGCGGGAGATTCAATATCCTGTACGCCGCTTCGTTGATAACGATAATGCAATCTTGCATATCAATGGTGATAACCCCGCTTTGAATGCTGGTGAAAACGTTGTCCATCATACTGTTGATGCGCGTGATTTCCTGCAAGTTATGCCGCACATCCTCAAATAAACGCGCATTTTCCAGCGCTATAGCCGTTTGTTCAGCGATGGTGGACAGCAATTCAATATCCTGAAGCGTAAAATCGCGCCCGTCGGACATTGCCCCCAGCGCCAACACTCCAACCAATGCAGTGTTTCGGCAAATGGGAAAATATTGTTCAAACCCCATCGTCCTCAGTTTTTCGACAGCGCCCGGGTCATCTTGACTGTAGGATGTATCCAAATCGAGGGTGTATTGCGCCAACGGACGCCCGTCTTTCACCAGCGATTGGGTAATCAACGTTCCTCGTTTCAACTGAAACGAATGCGGCAAATCGCCGTTTAAATTGGAATGAACGGCAAATGTCAGCGTATCGTCACTTTCGTCTTCTAGCAAGAAAAACGCGCCGCGTTCAATTTGTAAATTTCCGGAAATAAAGGTGAGCGACACACTCACCAAATCTTGCAACAGCAACAAATTATTAATGGCGTGAATATACGATTTGATGATTTTTGCGGAATTGTATCGATGGGCGAACAGAATGCGACGCACCGCACCGGTTAATGTTATGTAGACAACAGGATACAGCAATGCCAAAACGATGCTACTGACCCCTGCCCAAATCGCCGGGGCAACCCATCCGTTTCGCCCAATAAAATAAATAGCCCCGAAAAAAATAACGGCGGTAAACAGCGTTACCGCAAACCATGCCAGTAGTTCCTTCGCCGAATATTTGATGTCGGGCAAATAGCGATTGAACGTTAAATAGGTCAGTTCCAGCGCCCCAAGCCAATGAATAACCAATCCCAGTTCGGTTGTGACAGGAATCAAGCTCAAGGTTCCACCCACCAGCACCGTCGCCAGTGATATGTTGAGCAACCGTGCCCGGTTTTGGTGGCGCGAGCTATATCGCGTTGTCTGCGAATGGTCAGCAAGCCACAATGCGTGCCCCATCACAAAAGCAGCAGTCGTTACTCCCAGCCAAAATACAAGAGTCAGTTTATCAAGATACCGTCCGGTAAATGGAATGAGAATGGTGGGCAGCGCGTATGGCGCAAACTGTATCGCCGCCATAGCCGTCAACGTTCCCCCCACGCCGACAAACATTTTCCAGTGGACGTGACGCAACCGCAAAAATTGCCGGGCGTACAGCCACGCCATCAATGCCATTACCGGTAACAGATAGAGATATACCAGTGAAGATGCCGTCTGCGTCGGAGCAAATATCGCTGCCCAAATAGACACATCCCACAGGGTCGCCGCCAGCAAATATACCGCAAAAAGTCGGCGCAAAAGCCACCGACGGGGATGTTTAATAACCACATATCCCAGCAATACGCCGTGCATCACTGCCGTGGCGATAACTATGATAGCCAGCTCAGACGAACCGAGCACTATTGCACCTCACAAAAACTACGCCCCCGGAAAGAACGAAAGCAACTCTGTCAATCGACGAATCGTCGCCACGCCGGCGGGGGGATGTTCGCCGGCATTTCCCTGCACCCACACCGGTTGAATCCCGCTGTTGACCGCGCCGGAAATATCGGTATCCAAATTATCGCCGATGAATACGGCTTGATGCGGCGCGATGTTCCCTGCCTGCCGCAACGCGGCTTCAAAAATACGTGCGTCCGGCTTGTGAAACCCCACCTCTTCCGACACCATCGAAAAATCGACATGGTCATCCAATTGATAATGGTTGATTTTTGCCCGCTGCATGGTAGAAAATCCATTGGTGACAATACCCAATGTGTACCGTCGCCGCAGGGTATCCAGCACCGAAAAAGTGTCATCAAACGGGGATGCTTCATCCAGCACCAGCGACACCCATGTCGCCACCATTTCATCTGCCAGCGCGGGAGCCTGCCCCAGGGCGCGCAGCGTGTTGATGTAACTGTATCGCTGGGCGGTGTCGCCATCAACCGCGCCGTCAATCATCATATACCACATATCCACATTTTTCGCCCAAAACACTTCGTAAAATTCAGTGCGGGTTAACGGCGAAAGCGCCCCGGCAAACCGGTCAAACAACGCAGATGTAATTTCTTCATACTGCCATGTATGTTTTATCAGCGTGCCATCCATATCAAACAGAATGGCTTTTACGGGCGAAACATCAATCATACGTCCAACAATTCCATAAAAACGATATTATCCAGCCGAAACGTGCGTTGGTCTTGGCGCAAATGGCAATATGCCACCAAATATTGTCCCGAAAACGAGCGCGGTTCGATGATGCGTTCGGTGATAGCGCCGCCGTTGGAACGATATTTAATCCGCAATTGTCGCTTTTCGGTTAACGCAATGCGGATGGGATGATTATCTGCCAGCGCATCCAACCCTGCCTGCGGTTGCCATACGATACCGCCCTGCATACGCAGCCAATCGTTTACCAACGGGCGAGCCTTGCGCGCCAAATCGCCCGAAAACCGTCTAAAAACGGCAAACGTGGTCAACACATCGCCGAGCGCGCGGTGCGCGTCGGGGGTGGGAATGTTCAATGTGCGGGCGATATTGCCCAAACTGTTGCTGGGAAAATAATATTGCCGCCGTGCCAGCATCAGCGTGTCGAGAATCACGTCCGGGGCAAACGACTGTCCGGCGATGGCATATTCTGATGCTAAAAAATTCATATCAAACGGAGCATTATGCGCCACAATCACCGCCCCGTCCAGTAATTTATTCAACTGTGGCACAATGTCGGCAAAAAGAGGCGCATCCGCAATCATTTCCGGGGTGATACCGTTGACCGCCATCGCACCGGGGTCAAGCGTGCGCTGGGGGTTGATGAGCGACGAAAATTCTTCTGCTTTTTCCAGCCCGATGGTACGCAAAGCAGCAACTTCTACCACCCGATGTCCAATATCGGGGCGTAATCCGGTGGTTTCGGTGTCGATAAATACCAACGGCGCTTTTTGTAACGGGGCGTTCAATAATTTCACGGATACCGTCCGGTTTAACATATAAAAAACGTATCTTCTCAATAATTCAGGGTAGGGACAGCCCAATGGGCTGTCCCTACGAGA
>CAYZQQ010000270.1:0-5336 GCA_964480075.1 uncultured Anaerolineaceae bacterium | reverse complement strand
TCGGTTTTGAAGACGACTTCGGCACCTTCGCTGCGCCCAATCCAATTGCGCTGCAGGGTTTTTACCCGTTCGGGCCACTTCAGTTTTGAAAAGTCCAGCAGTTCATCGGCATAATCCGTAATTTTGAAAAACCATTGGTTCAGATTCTTTTTGATGACCGGCGTGCCGCACCGCTCGCAGACGCGGTCTTCGCCCCAAACCTGCTCGCGCGCCAGAGTGGTATTGCAATTAGGGCAAAAATCAACCGGCGATTCTTTTTTGTATGCCAGCCCGGCGTGATACAGTTTCAGGAAGAACCACTGTGTCCATTGGTAATAGCTGGGGTTGCAACTGGCAATCTGACGGCTCCAGTCGAACATAGTGCCCATGGTGTCCAACTGTTTGCGCATGCGCTCGATGTTGCCATAAGTCCATTTTTTGGGATGCAGGTTGTGTTTGATGGCGGCGTTTTCGGCGGGCAGACCGAACGCATCGAAGCCCATCGGAAACAGAACGTTTTTCCCGCGCATGCGCATCCAGCGGGCACGCACATCACTGGGAACCATGGCGTACCAGTGCCCCATATGAAGGTCGCCGGAGGGATACGGGAACATCGTCAGGGCATAGTATTTTTCTTTGGTCGGGTCAACGCGGCTGCGATACAGTTCCGCATCCGTCCATGCTCTTTGCCATTTCGGTTCAATTACCTGTGGGTTATAGGCGTCGGTCATAATTTTCTCCCGATTAGTTTTTGGTTATCAGTATTCAGCATTTGCTGACACTGACGGCTATTTCACCGGTGTCAGCCAACCGTGACGGTCTTCTTTTTCGCCGGACAGAATACCGAAAAATTCATCTTGCAGGGCTTTGGTGATGGGTCCGCGCGAGCCGCTGCCCACCGGCTGCCCATCAACGGATTTAATGGGGGTGATTTCGGCGGCGGTACCGCTAAAGAAGATTTCATCGGCAATATAGAGCATCTCACGCGGAATTTGGTGTTCGGCGACGGTATACCCCAAATCGCGGGCAAGCGTCATCACATAATAGCGGGTGATACCTGCCAAGATGGAATTTCCGAGCGGCGGGGTGAGAATTTCGCCATTGTAAACCACAAAAATGTTCTCGCCGCTGCCTTCGCTAACATAACCGTTGATGTCCAACACGATGCCTTCTACATAGCCGTGACGTTTGGCTTCCATCACCACCATCTGCGAGTTGACATAATTGCCGCCAACTTTCGCCATAGCGGGATGTGTATCGGGCGCCATGCGCCGCCAACTGCTCACGCCCACATCCACGCCCACTTCGATGGCTTCCGCGCCAAGATATGCGCCCCATTCCCATGTGGCGATGATGGTTTCGACGGGGCAGGCGGTGGGGTTCACGCCCAGAGTTTCGTATCCCCGGAATACCAGCGGGCGGATATAGCAGGCTTTGTGCCCGTTGCGTTTGACGGTCGCCACAATTGCATCGGCAATTTCCTGTTTGGAAAACGGGATTTGCATATTGATAACTTTGGCAGAATTAAATAGCCGTTTGGTGTGCGATTCCAACCCCAGCACGGCGGTTCCCTGCTGGGTGTGATACGCGCGAACACCTTCAAACACGCTGCTGCCATAATGCAATACATGCGACAGTACATGCACATTTGCTTCATCCCATGGGACAAACTCGCCGTTGAACCAGATTACATCAGATTTTGGAATAGCCATCATTGCCTCCTGTTGTTTATTCTTTGTGAGTTTTGGATATTTTTTGCATTATATCTTGTGGATTATGCACAAGGTACATCGGTATTGTATCCAAAAATTTGCAAAATGTAAATAATTGATAAACAAAAAATCCCCCATCCCAAAGGGACGAAGGATTCTCCGCGATACCACCCAAATTGACAACATATAAAAAGGTGGAGCTGAGGGGGCTCGAACCCCTGACCTCTTGAATGCCATTCAAGCGCTCTCCCAGCTGAGCTACAGCCCCAAAAATATGTTGCCCTCTTGATTGCCGATAACGGATGCATCCCGGTAACAACTAGCGTATGGTTCATTGTTACAGCTTGTGAACGAGTTCAACCTGCCGCGCTCCCCAAAACGCTTATGCTGCTCTTTCAACCGATGAAGCAGGCTCTCTGTGGGGATGGTTTACTACTTTCACGCATTGCATTGAATATGGTGGAGCTGAGGGGGCTCGAACCCCTGACCTTCGCATTGCGAACGCGACGCTCTCCCAGCTGAGCTACAGCCCCATTTGGACAAGCGCCAAGTAGTATACCCAATTGCAATTTTTTGTCAAATGTTCCGCAATATCAATGCGTCTTTTTGCTAAACTATCTGATAGTTTATTTCATCCTCATCTTCATATTCATCCTCACTGAGTTCATCCGCCGGATATCGCAGATACCCGATAGCGCGGTCATTTTCGCCATCCATGACCACGTCCAGCACTTTACCGCCGGTAACTTGCGGCACATCAATCACTTTTATGTATCTCTCCAACGCGGTGTCTCGCGGTGAAAGCTCACGAAGGTTGTTGGGCGCCGACTGGAAAAAATGATTGTTGAGAATGGCATGTTCACCCTGCGGGAAAATTGGCAGGGGGTAGATGCGTGCTTCAACTAAATCTTGAAAGAAATGCGTGCCATACGATACTTCCGGCGTTTCATTATTTCGCTGGATGGCTATTTCACCCAAAATGGCAGTGTTGTAAATATCCGCATATGTTACCTTCACCCCCAAATCAACATTCGAGCTTCCCCAGCGTCCGGGTCCCAGCAAAATGAATTTTTTGCCTTCTAAAATACCGTTCAACCGGCTCACGGCGCGCCCAATTTCTAATTTTACCGGCAAATCCGACAACGCATCATAGGTATCGGGGTCAACATACACAATATGGGTGATGTTGTCCACGTGTCCGGAGGGTGTCCATTTGAAGGTGGCAAAGAGTATATCCCCATCCGGCACATCGGTGGGATAATTTACCTTTTCCATAAAGGTATATTCGTTCAACGGACGGCACTGCAAAACATAAACTTTAAAATCAGGATATGGATAATCCGGGATAATTTCAATGGCAAATTCTACATCTACCGGCGTGCGGTATGCCCGTCTCAATTTTTTTAGGATGGTGCGCATAATTGAGACAAAGCTGGTATTACGGAGCAGATTATCAAACGTGAGCACCATTTTCTGCGGCTCCAAGCCGCCGCCCAACGCCACCACCGGATGCAAATAATCACCTTTATCAATGGAAATCAAATATTGTATCGCGGGATAATCGTCGCCAATCACATCAACAACACGGAAGGTTTTAAACTTATTTTCTTCCAAATCGAGTGCATCTATAAAATGCTGCGAGTAGCGGATTATCTCCTCTCGACTGGTTTCCGGGCGCAGTGTCGGATGGCTGAGTGCCACCATACGCGGGTAATCGTCCACCACACGGTCAACAGCACGCGTACCCAACCCCCACACCAGCCGCAAAAATCCGGTTTTCCGTTTTATTTTCTGACTCCAACGGAAGGGATTGTGGCTAAACCCAACACCTGCCAGCATGGGGAAGAAGTATTTTTTATAGCGCGTGCCGACCACTGTTTGAATGAGAATCGCCATACGCTCATCATAATCGAGTAATCCCTGATTTTTGCGATATTGCATAGCATCGGGATTGACAGTGCTAACATATACCTTTTTGACGGCACTCAACAAATCTTCCAAATTCTGCTCATTGGTTCCCTGATTCGGACAGAAGAAACTATCATATTTACCGGCGAAGGCGGTTTCAAACCGGTCTTCTAGCAGGCTTGATGAACGCACGATGAGTGGTTTTCCGCGCACTTGCGTCAAAATATTATTCAATTCTTCGACAATCTTGGGCGAAAATTGTCCAGCCATGTATGCCGCTTGCACGCTATTAAATTCCTTTTCAACCTGGGCAATCGGTTTATATTTCTGGTTCATATAGCCCGATAATCCATTCTTTGACATAAAGTCATAAAAAACATCCGCGCCGACATAATATGAGTCAGGCATGGTCACATGGTTGCTCACATCTACTTTATCGTCCGGGTGAGGTGTGACCAGAATTTTGTATGCCAAATGCATGCCGGCTGCTTTTCCGCCAATTTTTCCGCGACCCACACGGTGGGCGATGATATGCCTCAAATCATCCATTGTAAAGTATTCGCGTGAGATGCCCACAAATCGCAGTTGGTCGCTGATTAACCCTTTGGTAATGACCACTTGAATTTCGCGCAGGTGATGCTCGTATTTCTCCCGTTCTTCGGGGGACAGGGCTTCATAATCCCGTGCCTTTGTCAGTAGAATGGCCCACGGAGCCAGTTCGGGGTTAAAGGTGAGCACTGCATCGGGGTGAACGGAATGTTGTTTCAGGGTGTTTCGCACCAATTCCATAAATAAATCGTGCGGCAGGTTGTATGCAAAATAGAAGTCGGTCAGATGGTCGCGAATCTTTTGGATGCGCCGTTCCCACATTTCGTTGGTTTCTTGGCTGTATGGGTCGGTGAGTCCTTCTCTAAATTGCGATTGAACGGCTTTGTCTTCCACTTCCTGCTCAAATTCCACCGGGCTAATGATGCGGCGGCGATAGAGTTCTTCGCGCATTCGCTCTCGAATTTGGTCTGCCAGCAGAGGAAACTGCGATAGCTCTAAATATATTTTTAAGATTTTTGAACTGCGCATTGAAATTTCAGCCATAGCCCCTCGCTTGATGAAATTGAGATAGCTGTATCATACGCGCAGATGCGGCTTCCGTCAAACAAAAAAACGCGAGAAGATTTTCGCGTTTTTAACGTACTTTATATCTTTTCCAGTTGTAGGAGTCAATCGATACCTGATGTACAACTCTTTTTAAGAACAATCGAATAGAATACAGATGCGTTTTTTAAAAATCAGCGAAAATCTGTTTCATCCGTGTAATCCATGTTCTACTTTTGTCAATTTTTCGAGAAATCCAGTGTGGGGCAGAGCAATGCTCTGCCCCAAGTTATTGAGAGAATATCCTATTTTCTATACCCAACCGCGCAGTTTCATCGCTTCAGCCACACGACTGACGGCAACCAAATATGCACCCAACCGGTTATGAACGTTCTTTTTTACCGACATTTTGTGAACGTCATGGAATGCGGAGGTCATTTTATGGTCAAGCCGCTCGTATACCAGCTGAACCGTCCAATAGTAATCATACGCATTTTGCACTTGCTCAAAGTAGCTCACGGTGACGCCCCCGGCATTGCACAAAAAGTCGGGGATGACATACACCCCGTTACCGTGTAAAATTTTGTCAGCCTCGGGCGTGGTGGGACCGTTTGCCAGTTCTGCGACAATTTTCGCTTTGATATT
>CAYZQQ010000269.1:0-5339 GCA_964480075.1 uncultured Anaerolineaceae bacterium | reverse complement strand
GGCCCAACCGTCATATCGGTTGGGATTTTTTAATGCCGTTTTACGCCGCCAGAAACGATTGAACCTGCTGCCACGCAGAGGTTTGGTGTGCCGCGTGCCATAAATCATACGTTTTTTGCAAATTCAGCCATAATTCCGGCGTGGTATCCAATGCCTGCGACAAACGCAGCGCCATTTCCGGCGTGACGGCTTTTCTGCCGTTCACAATTGTAGAAATGGCTTTTCGAGAAACATCCAGCGCCAAAGCCAATTGGGTAATCGAAATCCCCATCGGCTCGATATATAATTCTTTCAAAATCTCTCCCGGGTGAGCCGGGGGTCTGGTTCTGGGTCTCATTGAAAATATTGTAACCCAATGGGTTACAATCGTCAAGTACGCCCTCTCATTTCGGTTTCAGTGTCAGCACCGAACCGGTCACACTGTCGCGCCCGAAGGTCATCGGCAGATATTTTACCTGTTGATGGCGCTTAATGAGATCATCGTAATGAGGGCTGAGTACATTCCCCGATTGCCCGGTGGTATGCATAAATATACTGCCACTCAAATGGCTCATATCCACCACTTCCCGGTAACTGGGTACATGATACTGCGCAAACGGTTTATCGGCGTGAAACGGCGCGACGTTCACGGTATACCGGTCGCCGCCATTGGGAATTTCGCGTTGAAAAAACCGCTGTAACGCCGGTACATGGCTAAATGGGTTGTGGGGATACACGGTGTGATGCACATTCCCCCATTGCCATTTTTTCATATTTTTGCCGTATGTTTTGGTGAGCATATCTAGCGCGCGGTCAAGTGCGGTTGAGGCATCATCGGCACAGGTTTCGGGGGGCGTGGTGAGAAAATTGTCACACCACGTGTTTTGGGGGTTAGAAAAAACATCGTTCAAAAATAACGGATGGTCTCGCGCGACAAAATCATCAAACAAGTCGCCCGATAAATCGTCTTCAAAAATAACTTTTACCACTTCCAGTTCCCACGCTTCAAAGATGGTGGTGGCGATGCTGTCGGTGGTGAGATTGCCATCCCAGTTTTGAACAACCGCCAGCGCTTGCCGCTGACGGTCGTCGGCGGGGTCAATATTTTTCAGAACCGGCAGCAATTCGCGGGTTTGCGCGCTGATTTGGTCGGCTTGAATTGCCGCCATGTCATCCACTGAAATTGTTTCGCCCGCCGCACTTTTTTCCTGTATCAGTTCTGCGATGCGCCGGGCGCGGTACGGCGGCGCCCAATCGTTGGTGATAAAATAGCGATAGTCATCCGGCACAGCGCGGTTGTTGGCGGTGACGATATACCCCGCCTTCGGGTTGAAGGCGTGCGGCAAACTTTTAAATGGAATCCATGTCGACCATTTGTAGTCGTCCGTCCAGCCCGGAACGGGAACCATACCGTCTCCCTTGCGGCGGATGGGGACGAGTCCGGGGGCATAATAGCCGATATTCCCGTCGGTGTCGGCGTACACAAAATTTTGGCTGGGGGCGACATACTTTTCCAGCGCGGCGGTAAATTCATCCCAATTAGCGGCATAATTTAAATCAAAAAACGATTCCACGGTGGTGTCGTTCGGTTCCAGCGCCGTCCAGCGCATCGCCACCGAAAACGGCGTGCTGCCGCTCACATCGCTGATGAGCGGTCCGTGCCGGGTACTGCGTGCCGCCCACAAAATCGGCTCATCTTTCCCCTTCACCACAATAGGTTCTTCCACGATTTTCATATCTTCCCAACTGCCATTCACGTCATATTGATTGAGGTTTTGCGGGTTGATACGTTCCATATACAAATCTTGCACGTCCGGACCAAGGTTGGTCACGCCCCATGCAATATGCTCGTTGTGTCCGGTGGGGAAAAATGGCAAGCCGGGGAAGGTCGCGCCGGTCACGTGTATTTTATCGCCCTGAATTTCTGCCAGATACCAAATGGAGGGAATCTGCGCGCTCAGATGCGGGTCATTTGCCAGCAGTGGCAAGCCGCTATCGGTGCGACTGCCCGCTACCACCCAATTGTTGCTGCCGATGTCCAGCCCGCGCAAGCCGAATTGCGTCTGCAATTGCGAATCAATCTTCAGCAGGGCATTGGCGGTGGTGGGGGCGATGGTGTCGGCGGCGAGAATAGTGGTGCCATCGGGAGGATAGATGGCAGTCAGCTGCGCCGCGCGTTCTGCGCCGACCGCCTGCGCCAATCGTACCCGCAACAGTTCCATATCGTAATTGCCGCCCAAATCCCACGACATCATTTTCCCCCATACCATTGAATCATACACCGTCCACGGTTCGGGCTTCACCCCCAAAATCAAAAATTCGGGGGGCAGCACATGTTTTTCATCAATCCACGCATTTACCCCTGCCACATACGCTTTCATTTCAGTTTGTGCATCAGGTCCAAGGGCATCCCACGCTTCTTTCGCCGAACGATATGTGCCGAGCGTGCGCAAAAATTTGTCGGTATCGAGTGTTGCTTCGCCCAAAATCTCGCTCAACCGTCCCGCGCCGATACGTCGCTGCATCTCCATCTGCCACATGCGGTCTTGGGCATGCACATATCCCAGCGCAAAAAAGGCATCGTGGTCGGTGGCGGCAAAAATGTGAGGCACACCGTCCGCATCTCGCACTACTTCAATTTGACCATCCAATCCCGTCAGCGAATGATTTCCTTCGGTTTTTGGCAAACTGCTGCGCACATACAAAAAACCGATGCTCAACACCAGCACCAAAATTAACAGTACAACAAACACGCTATTGCGGACGATGCGCATAAGAACACCTCAATTTTTTATTGAAAAACGATGCCGCAGTATAACATGTAGAATGGGGAATGTCAAAGGATTTGGCGATGCTCCTTTGGTTTGATATAATAGCTTTCTGCCAGCCCGCCCTGTGATGTGGTTGGTTCTTTTTTGAGCCAAACAGCGTTTTGGCGCAATGGAAGGAGACGAACCGTTGAATTTGTATTTAAGAAAATTAGCGGGGAATATTCCCCTGCGATTGACATGGGTTGTTTTGCTGACTGCTGTGGCAATATGGGGATTTTCTGCCACTGAAACCCCGGTTTATTCGCTATTTCAATCATCCGTGCAAACGTCGGCAGTGGCGACTCCGACCCCGGTGCCGCCGCCCACCAACACCCCCGTGCCCGCCGCCCCTGCGGCGGCAACCGATACCCCCGTGCCGCCCATTGCACCGACAACACCCGACAAACAGCCGACCCAACCGCCGGCAGCGCCCACCAACACGCCTGTCATTCAGGGTGGCGCGGTTCCGACGCAAGCAGAAAGCACCCCAACTATCGCCCCCAGCCAAACGGAACCGGCAGTCCTGCACCCCATCGAACCGACTGCCCCCGCAGCATCTCCGGCGGCAGTGACGCCACAGGCATTGCCCACCGCTGCCGGCGGCATGGTGGTCAATCAGGTAAAACTGGTGGACACAATGGTCAAATGGCTGGCGTATGGCTGGCTGTGTCTGGGCGGTTTGGCATTGATATTGGTTGCCGGATTTTTTGCGTACCTGCACAATCGCGGCAAAAAGTTAAACCGCGAAACGGAAGAATAGTCTTTCGCCACAGAAACACAAAAGAAATAGAGCACAGATTGTACGGATGAGACGGATTTACACCGATTTCTTAACTTTATTGGGTTTACGCACCTTACCATATTCTGCATCAACTTTCAAAAATTATCCGAATGTTCTCGTGTAAATTTGTGAAATTCGATGTCTGTTTTTCCCTCATTGCGTAAGTCCTGTTCCTTTCTTTTCACTATCAGTGAGAATCCGTGTTATCTGTGTTCCATTTCAGCCTTGATTAAATAATTTTGCTTCTGTATCTTTCTGTGGTTTGATTTGTCTGGTAGAGCTATTAAATGACGATTGAAACCCGCCCAACCGCAAAACGCGCGCTTTCTGTCACCGGATGGCTGGTGACACTGGTGCTGATTGCCTTTGCAGTGCGGGTTTTTCATTTGGGACTTCAAAGCCTGTGGCGCGATGAAGTGGATGCCATCCGCTATTCCAGCGGCACGTTACCGCAATTATGGCACGCATTGACGCGCCAAGGGCATAACGGACCGCTATATTTTGTTATTTTACACGGCTGGCGCCGCCTCACCGGCGACAGTGAGTTTGCGTTGCGCTATTTTTCGGTGGTCGGCGGCACGGTGATGGTGGCGCTGGCATACACCACCGGGCGCGCCCTGCGCCTAAAAAAATCGGCGGCACTGATTGCAACCATGCTCATCGCCACCGCGCCGTATCTCATTTGGTATTCTCAAGAAGCAAAAATGTACAGCTGGCTGGCGAGTTTGGTATTGCTGGCAATCTTCGCGTTTGAACGCGCCCTGCACCGCGAAAAGTCGGCGGGGTGGTGGACACTGTTCATCATTACCACCAGTTTGACATTTTACATGCATATTCTTTCACCGCTGATGCTGGCGGTGTATGGGCTGTGGGCAGCGATAGATTGGTGGTGTGCCCGCCGAAAGTGGCGCGGATTGCTCGTTTCGCTGGCGACGCTGACCCTGCCATACCTGCCGCTGCTATGGTGGCAATTGCCGTTATTAAAAAACGAATTTCAGTCGGGACATCCATTTTATCCCCTGCCGAAAATGGTCGGTTTGCTATTGCATTTTTACAGCGTGGGCATATTGCGCTGGGAATGGGCAAACGCGCTCATCGGGATGATGCTGGCGCTGGCGCTGGCGGGGTTGCTGCTGCCGACAACCCATTTTCGGCTGCGAGTAAAACTGGCGCTGTGGTGGCTGGTGCCGGTGGCGGCGGTTTATCTCGTTTCGCTGCGGGTGACCGTTTTTGAAGACCGCTATCTCATTTACATTCTGCCCGCGTTTTTTCTGCTGGTGGGGTTGGGAATTGCATGGCTCGCAGAAAAAAATCGGTGGATTGGCCGGGGGCTGCTCGCTGTGCTGTTGGCGTTCAACCTGTGGCACGGATACCGGCAGGAAACCACCCCCATTAAAGCCGATTTTCGTTCGGCAGCGGAATATATCTTCCGCGCCGAAACCGCACCGCACCCGGCATCTCTTCCCCGCCCTACCCCACCACCCGATATGCCCTTCCGCATTTTTCTGCCGCTGGTGGAAAATCACCCCCTGCCGGTGGTCATGCTGCAAATGCCCTACCTGCAATATACCTTCGATTATTATTATGACCCGCCATTTAAAAAACTGGACGGGTTGTGGACAAATGACGGGCGTTCGGCGGAGCAGGTGAGCGCGGAAATGACACAACTCACCGCAAATGTGCCCTCGCTGTGGCTGGTGGTCGCCGAAGAAGACCAGTGGGACAATCACCATTTGGTGCGCCAGTGGCTGACCGAGCATGCCACACTG
>CAYZQQ010000268.1:0-5352 GCA_964480075.1 uncultured Anaerolineaceae bacterium | reverse complement strand
ATTGCCAGCGCGCGGGCGGCAAAAATTTACAATATGGATATTTTGCATCCCGATTTGGAAGATAACCCCGAAAATTTCACCCGTTTTCTGGTGATTGCTCGTGAACCGGTGATTCCCACCGGCGAATCAAAAACGTCCATCGTATTTTCAATGCCGAATGCCCCCGGTGCGCTGTTCAAAAGTATGGCGGTGTTCGCTCTGCGCGATATTGACCTGACGAAAATAGAATCTCGCCCCCTGCAGGGCGAGCGCTGGCAATATTTTTTCTATCTTGATTTTGTGGGCAGTCAGCACGAGTCACGCGGGGAAAATGCGCTGAATAATTTGCGAGAAATTGCCGGCTATTTGCGCGTGCTGGGGTCGTACCCCAGAGGAGTGTGACCCTATGGCAGTCATCAGTGTTTTTGGCAGCGGCGCACCGAAGCCCGGTTCCGCCGATTACGAGCTTTCGCGGCACATGGGGCAAATGCTGGCGGAGGCGGGGTTTGCAGTGCAAACCGGCGGATATGGGGGAGTGATGGCGGCGGCGAGTCAAGGCGCTGCCGAGGCAGGCGGCGCGGTTATCGGCGTGACCTGCGCCCAAATTGAACGGTACCGCCCGATGCCGCCCAATGAATGGGTGACGACCGAAATTAAACACGAGACGCTTCGCGAGCGGTTGGCATATTTGGTGGAACACAACGATGGTGTTGTGGTTATGCCCGGTGGCATCGGCACCCTCAGCGAACTTTCGCTGAGTTGGAGTCTGGTGCAGGTGGGCGAAATTTCACCGCGGCCCATCATCGCCGTGGGCGGATTATGGGCGCGGGTGGTACATTCTTTTGTCACGCCGGAATATGTTTCGGCGGACACGGTGGCGCGGGTGCAACTGGCAAAAACGCCCGCAGAAGCTGTATCGCTATTGCAGGCGAGTTTAAAAAAGTGAGACAGCAATGACAGATATTTTAGTGCGGCAGGCAGTAACTTCAGATGTATCGGCGATTGCCGACTTGCGCTCCATCGGTTTCGGCAGCGATGCGGCGACAGTACGGCAGCATATTTTTGATAACCCCCGGTACACGGTCGATGATATTGTGATGGCGGAAGTTGATGGCAAAACGGTGGGCACGGCGTGCGCGTTTCCCACCAAAATGTGGATTGGCGGCGTTCCCATTACGATGGGAGCAGTCGCCAGTGTCACCACCCACCCGCGTTCTCGGATGCAGGGGGTAGCTCGCGCTATGAATGAATACCTTTTGCAGCGCATGGCGGCAGACGGGCTGGCAATTTCCACCCTCTTTCCCGCCGACCACACTCTCTACCATCGTTATGGGTACGCTCCCGCCGCCATTTGGCACGCATACAGCATCAATCCCCAAAATTTACCCTATTTTGAAGATGTGGCGGCGGTGCGCCCCTATCGCCCCGATGATTTCCCCGCATTGCAATCGCTGTATCGGGGTACACAGCTCAGCCAGCGAGATGGACGATTGTCCCGCTCGGTGGCATGGTGGAAAAGATTTACCGCCCCGGACCAACGCACGGACAACCGGCAACTGGTTGTGTTTGATGATGATGGCATAACAGGATACGCAAAATTTCTGCGTGCCCCGAATAATGTTTTGAAAATTACCGAATTTGTCGCCCATTCTGATGCGGCATATCGCGGCTTGTGGACCTATATCGGTTCGGAAGCGGAAATCTCTGCCATTCAATATCTTGCGCCGCCGGACGACCCCATCTTTCATTTATTGAACACCCCCATTGACAGCGAGCGGGGCAATCGCGGCTGGATATTCAACGATATATATCACGCCACATCCACGTTTATGCTGCGCGTGATAAACCTATCGCAGGCGTTAACCGAACGTTTTTACCCCGCCGACCTGCGCGGGAAATATATATTGCGGGTAACAGACCCCCATCTGCCGGAAAACCAATCGCCGCTGCAATTGCGTATTGTGGATGGACGCGCAGAAACACATCCCGCCGGTGCGTCGGCGGTGGATATTGAAACCGACATCATCACCTTTTCCGCAATCTATGGCGGGTTCCTTCACCCCGCCGATGCGCGTCGGCTGGGCAAACTTATCGCCGACGATGATGCTGTGGCGTGGTTGGGGCGCGCAATGGCGGCGCGTCCGCTGTTTATACAGCAGGCTGATTGGTTTTAGCCTGCTTTACTTCATTTAGAGAGTGTGGTATAATTTTTATGTTACGTCAACTTAAAGTGGTGGTCAGAGTGTGAAAACAGAAGTAACATCCCCCCAACTATTGAACAGATGGGCGCGAAAAATTAAACAAGCCGGATTGACCACGCCCGCTATTTTGGCGTTGGAAACGCACAAACCATTAAGTTTTGTGATGAGCCAGTTTTTGCTGGTAGGGCAGCCGGCGCTGGATATGGTACTGCCGAAAAGTATATCGCAAAACGCCATCTCGTTATTTTCCAACCGCGCCAATCAGGAGAGATTTATTCGGGAGCTGGAAGAAAAATGATGTCTCCATCTGTGGCGCTTGGTTTGATAGTTTTACTGATATTTGCCGTGTTGATTGCGTTTTTTACGGTGCGAGCTAAAAGAAACGGGTCACCGTATCTGCGACCCATCCCCGCGTTTGACGCGCTAAAAGCTGTTGCCGCCCGTATGCGCAATGAAGGCAAACGAGCGCATCTGGCATTGGGCACGGGGCGTATCTCTGATGCTACCACCGCCGAGACGCTCGCGGGCGTGGAAGTGTTGACGTATCTGGCGGGGCAAGCGGCAGCGGCAAACACATCGCCGGTGGTTACCACTGCCGACCCGGCAGCGACATTGTTGGCGCAGCACACCCTGCGCAATGCTTTTAGCGGTGATGCCGCTGCAATGACTGCCGCCGCGCCCGACGTTCGCTGGATTGCACCGCAACCCGCCGCGTATGCTGCCGGCGTGATGAGCGTGCTGTCGCAGGAGAAATTGACAGACAATGCGCTCATCGGTAAATTTGGCGACGAATTTCTGCTGATGGGCGAGGCAGGGTATCGTCAAAAAACGCCCATGCGCACGGTCGCCGCCAGTGCCGACCCGAATGTGCTGCCGTTTGTGTATGCCACATCTCCGCACGGATTGTGGGGTGAAGAAATGTTTGCCGCGGGCGCATATCTTGGCAATAAACCAACGCATATCGGCAGCTTGTTGGCGCAGGACACCCTGCGCTGGGGCATCAGTTTCGTTATTTTGGGTGGTGTCATTCTTAAAGCGTTTGGGGTGTGGTAATTATGACCAAACTGGGACGCATCATCGCCACGGTTGTGGCGGTCAGCAGTGGCATAATTGTGCTGTTGAGCTATTTATTGGATAGCTTCCGGAACTTGGGTGCGTTACTGCTTGGCTGGGCGGCGATTGTGGTGGCGTTCGCGTTGCTGTTGGGGGTGGTGAATCTGTTGCGAGTACACATCCATCGCGTTCGATACCGCAAACAAGACTGGTTTTATAGCGGCATCCTGCTCATCGCTTTCGCGGTGACACTGTTGGTTGGGCGTGCAGGTCCCGCATCAAATGGCGCGAAAGCAGTGTTTGAATATGTGCTGCGTCCGTTGGAATCGACCTTTTTTTCGTTGATAATTTTTTTTATTGCCAGCGCCGCATATCGGGCGTTCCGCATTGATAATTTTGAAACGTTTTTATTTGTTGCTTTTGCCATAATTGTGCTGCTGGGGCAAGTTCCTGCCGGTTTTCAACTGTGGGCAGATTTGCCACTGGTAAAAGAATGGGTATTGCGGGTGCCGGTGTTGGCGGGCACACGTGGCATTTTGCTGGGCGTGTCACTGGGAACCATTGCCACCGGTTTGCGGGTATTGCTCGCTGCCGACCGCCCATACGCTGATATGAATTGATGGGTTGACCTATGGCAAAATCTTCACCCCCCCCAAAGAATCAATCCCCAAACAAAGATATTCCGGAAATTACACCGGAATGGCTTCGTAAACTGCTGTCAAAATATGGCGAAGGCGAAGGCATTTTAGACGGTGTCCCTCGGCAGCGATTACACCGCCCTGAACCGCTATCGCCGGAATTTGGCAATGCGTCCACCGATATTTCCGGCGTGTTGGACAAATTGGCGGAAACCCTCCCCAAAGTTGATGTTCGTCCGGCGACATCGGTGGATTGGGGCGATACCGCAACGCCTGCCGCTCCCGAATCTGAACACCCCAACTCGGCAATGGATGATTTGCTTGCCAGCTTGCGGGCTTCCGGCACCGAAATTGAAGGCGAACAACCTGCCACCGAACCGACTGAAGAGCCGGTTGCGCCCGATTTGCCGGATGACACAATAGATACTGTCACCACATCGGCACTACCGTCTGTGCCGGTATTTCTCGAAAGCAATAACGAAAACTTGGATTGGCTATCGGAACCGGCAGAAATAACTCCCGAAACTATCGATGATATGAATGAAGTTCCCGCATGGTTGATGGATTTTGCCGGAGTGGAATCCCCAAAAGACACCGCAGCCGAACCTGCGTCGCTGTCGGAACCCGAACTATCTGTTGAAGAAATAGCCCCGTCATTGACGCCGGATGTCACCCCTACCGATTCTCTTGCAGAGACGGATGATTTTTCGTGGGTGGATGAAATGGTGACGGAAGACGATCATCTGCACCCGCTTACTGATGAAACGCTTCCCTCCGAATCGGATGCATCAGAAAACACAGACTGGGATATGGATTGGCTGCAACAAGTTGCCGCAGCATATCCCACCGACCCCAGCGCCTATGCGGATGATGCTGCAGGTGTATCACTTTCGGCGCCCGAACCCGTTGACACAACACAATTTGTATCGGATTTACCACAAATTGCTCCGGATGTCCCACCGGATACCCCGCCGTTTGCCCCCGTTTCTACGGTGGAACCGGATATCATCGGCGATGATAATCTGACTGAGCCGGAGGAAACGGATTGGTTGGATGCATTGCGTTCCGGGGCAAACGATGTAACCCCGGAGGCAAATGTTGAACCGCCGGACGCTGAATCGCAATTATTTACCGATGAGCCGGAAGCGATTGAAGCCGTAAATCCTGCAACAGACGTGCCACCAACGATGGAACAACCCGCGCTGGATGATGCGCCGAATTGGTTGCAAGAGGTGTCGGATGAAGCGCATCAGGAACCGGACGTGCCGGATTGGCTCGGTGCGTTGGCTGACAGCGACACCGATATTCCACTGGACACCGAACCGGCGGAGGACGAACCGCAATTGTTCGCCGATGAGCCGGAAGTAGCTGAAACTGCTAAACCGGAAATGGACTTATCGCCGATGCGGGAACCGCCCGCGCTGGAGGACGTGCCGGATTGGCTCGGTGCGTTGGCTGACAGCGACACCGATATTCCACTG
>CAYZQQ010000267.1:0-5354 GCA_964480075.1 uncultured Anaerolineaceae bacterium | reverse complement strand
GGTTACGTTTAGGTTACGTTTTCAGCGTAACCTATTCGCCTCGAGTCCTACCCTCTTTGTTGGAGAAGCCATTGATGACAAACTCACCGTGGGACAAGAGACGAAATAAAGAGGGGTCTTCCTCGGAGAGGAGATTAAAGCCTTTGTATCGGCGGTCATTTTCGTGTTGCGTCTCGGTCAGGCGATGGAGGTTGTCAAGTCCGGTATCAGGGGTATCAATGGCGGAAATGAATTTCAGATAGCGTTTGTGGACGGCCAGGAGGGTTTCGGCTAAAGGAGGCAAGGAGCAAATCGTCTTCTTCATCGGAGCATATTTGCTGGAAGTCGTGCCGTCCCGGTGGTGAACCTGACGGTATTGCTTGAAGAAGGAGACATTATTGACAGTCGTTTCAATGCGCAGGATGAGGTTGAACTTATCGTACATTTTGATGTTTGATACGACTGCCCAACCAACGTTTGTTGAAGCGATTACCCATCTCGTCCTGGTAGTTGCCATGCAATTTGCGTCCTAAAAAGGTGGCAATGTCAGCGGGTTTGACCGCTTGAATAAGGGTTTCCAGCAAAGGGGGGTAAAAGCTTTGCGGCGTCGATTTGTTTTTGAAAATCAGGTCGGTCGCATATTCGGCCTGCATAATACTCCAGTTGTACTGCACATCAAGCTCCTTCACAACCGGGCAATATTGTTGAGCTAACTGATTTAACTTGCGATGTGAGGCTTCGGTATCCAACGAAGCGGACAATTCGTTGGCCTTTTCAAAATTGGCAATGTGGAGAAAAGCGTTGTCAACCTGCTTGAAGTCGATATCCGCTTTCTTGAGTTGCGCCGCCAGTGCATTATGACCGTTGAAGTAGAACTGTAAACGAAAAGGAACCCAGGTGGGCACTCGCCAGTAGCACGAGCCATATTCCGGGTCAATGAAGTAGAAATAATAATGAAAACACTTCCCGGTGGCCGCTTTGAGATAGGTCTTGTGGGTCTCTTTATTGTGCCAGGGATGATACGTCTGACATTGTTCCATCGCTGAAAAGATATGAACCAAACCGGGATGACTGCCTCGTTCCCTGATAATTTTTTTGACCTGTTTTTCTTTGCGAAACGCTTTGGGTTTGCGAATGAATTCTATTTCCAAACCGTTTTCTTTGGCTATCGCCTCTGCGTTTTCCCGAAGTGCCTGACGCAGTGGTTCGGCAAATTTCACGTAATCGAAGATGCGGATTTCCTGAGTGTACAAATAGCCGGTCATTCCTTTGGCATAGCAAAACGGGTGCAAATTACCGCTGATAACTACGCGAGCATAGCAGTTTAACACGCCACACATCTCTGGTTCGTATTTCTCTGGCAACAATAGCACAACCATCTTTGCACCCTCTCTTCGCTTCCGGATTTGAGGCCTATTACATCAATTCATATTTCAAGCCATACCCAATCCCTTTTTGGTTCTGGCTTGTCCAGGTTAGGAGATTCTATTTGAAAACCGTCAAAGCTACCCATATTATCGTATTACTCAGTTTGCTAACCGTAAACCTATTCACCTCCGCCGCCGCCTCTTTCAACCCGCCCTTTACTGAGACCACCGGCGGCGATAACCCCTTCGCCGGCGTAGATGTGGGCAGTTACGGCACACCCAGTTTTGCCGACCTGGATGGCGATGGCGACCTGGACGCCTTCATCGGTGAATGGCTTGGACAAATCCATTACTACTACAATTACGGCGATGCGGGCAATCCAGCCTTCGCCGCGGTTACCGGGAGCAGTAATCCCTTTTACGGTGTAGATGTGGGCGGCGACAGCGCCCCCAGCTTTGCCGACCTGGATGGCGATGGCGACCTGGACGCCTTCATTGGTGAATTCGATGGAAATATCAACTACTACCGCAACGATGGCACAACCATTAACCCCGCCTTCACCGAAGTCACCGGGGGCGGCAGCCCCTTCGACGGCGTGGATGTGGGCATAGGCAGCAAGCCCAGTTTTGCCGATGTAGATGGCGATGGTGATCTGGACGCTTTCATTGGCGAAAACGAGGGACTCATTCACTACTACCGCAATGATGGCGCCACTGCCAGTCCCAATTTCATGCTCGTCACCGGGAGCGGCAACCCCTTCAACGGCGTAGATGTGGGTAGCTACAGCACCCCCAGTTTCGCCGACCTGGACGGCGATGGCGATTTGGACGTTTTTATCGGCAATGTTGCTGGCGTTATCCATTACTACCGCAATGATGGCACAGCCGCCAGCCCAACCTTCACGAATATCGGCGGGAGCGAAGACCCCTTCTTCGGCGTAGATGTGGGTAGCTACAGCACCCCCAGTTTCGCCGACCTGGACGGCGATGGCGATCTGGACGCCTTTATCGGCAATGTTGCTGGCGTTATCCATTACTACCGCAACAACCGCGCTCCCCAGAGTGAGAACCTGGCTGTAACAGCAAACGAAGATGCCACCGATGATGCCGTTGACTTGTGGCCTGCTTTTCAAGACCCAGACCACACCCTTGATAGCAGCCTGGTCTATGCTGTTATTGCTAATACCAACCCGGCGCTATTCAATGCGGTAAGTCTCACAGGTGGGCAATACCTCAATTTGGATTACGCTCCCGACGCCAACGGCGCGGCTGCCCTGACCGTGCGTGGCACCGACCCCAACGGGTTGTCGGTCACTGCCACCTTGCAGGTCACCGTTACCGCAGTCAACGACGCACCCTCTTTCACGGTCGGTGTTGATCCAATTGTGGCGGAAGATTCCGGCTTGGTAAGTTATCCTGCCTGGGCCACGAACTTCTCCCCCGGGCCGGCCAATGAGTCTTCCCAGTCGCCGTTGGCTTATCATTTAGAAAGCGACAATCCGGCTTTGTTTACTGATGCCCCAGCCATTGATCCCGCTACTGGCGACCTGAGTTTCATCCCCACCGCCAATGCAGAGGGAACAACCATCATCACCAGCACTGTGCAGGATGACGGCAGCACAGCCAATGGCGGCGCGGATACCAGTGCCACGCAGACCTTTACAATCACCATCACCGGCGTCAATGATGCGCCCACAGCCAATCAGGATAGTGGTACAGGCTTCACTACCAATGAAGACACACCCTTCACCACCGATAATGTGCTGGTCAATGATACCGACCCCGACGCCAGCGATAAGCTATCCGTGGCTGGCTTTGACACCACCGCGACGCTGAGTCTGGTCACTAATAACGGGGACGGCACTTTTGATTACGATCCTAATGGGCAGTTCGAAAGTCTAGCTCCTGGAGAAACCGCGATAGACACCTTCATGTACACTATCAGCGACAGCAACGGCGGAACGGACATCGCCACGGTGACAATCACCATCACCGGTGTGCAGGATGCTTTTTACATCTACCTGCCGCTGGTGCTGAAGCAGCCGTAAGACAAACCTTCCAGGCTTCATGTTGAAGCCAAAGCCCTCCGAGATTTTGGAAATCTCGGAGGGCTTCGCACACTCCAGAGGCATCATCACCAGGGCAGGCCAGGTGGAGTCGGTTTTAGGAACAACCAGAAATTAAGGGATCAGCTCACAGAGTTTCTCTTTAGTCGCCCAATCCACGCGCTCCCCCGATATCGGGGATGGTGATCGCAAGCCGGGCGGATTGTCGGCGTTGTAGACCTGTGCGTCCACGCCAAACAGCGCGTTCAATGCCGCATCGGGCGGTTCGGAGATGGTAAATTCTTCGCCGAAGACCAGGGGTCGCCAAACCGATTCCGTCCAGATTTCGCTGAACGGGTCGGGTGGGGTGGCGGTAAAAACCGTGCGCCAGCAAATGGGTGGTGATGTCCCAGTCTGCCGCGCTGTACGGGCGCTGCGCCAGTTTGGCGGCTGCGGCGAGGAATGGCCTCATTGCGTGCGGCAATCACGGCTTCATCCCGCTCGCGGCGCGATTGAAAGGTGACGGCGTATTGTTTCGCTTCGCCGTCCACAATACGGAAGAGCAGATGGTCACCCGCGGCGGGCGATTGCGCGTTCAGCCAGGCATGGAAAGAGTCATCGACAACGCTTCCCCACGTTCCTCCGCCGAAAAATTTCAGCGCGAATGTGGCGGTGCTGCCGTCGGGCAGCGCGACCGACACCGCCCCGCGGTCGCTATACATCTGTTTGGTAAAAAAAGTGGGGCAGATGGCATCCCGCATATCGTCGTCCCAGTGCAGCACGTGTTTGACCAGTTCGGCTTCGCTCAATGTGTGACGCAGGATGGAACCGGAGATAACGCGCGGTTTCCAGCCGTACCGTTTATCACCCACCGAGACGATCATCTGGCTTTGAGTGATGGCATGGCGAATGGTGGTTTTCGGTTTTTCTCATCCACAGATTGCCGATAATTTTCGATGGCCGTGGCGGGTGGTGACCCAGTTTCGCCCGCGCTTGCGTGCTTCCAGCCGTCCGGCGCGCGCCAGCAGACTGAGATACTCCTAGCTATACGGCGTGCCGACTGCCGCGTCGCGTAACAATCGCCAGGTGTCTTCCGGCGTGAGCGGCTTTGACGGTGCTGTGCCGGCTTCCAGATACAAATCCAAACTGCGCTCAACGGCGTGCCCCACAAAATTGACCAGTGGCGTATAATTTCCGCGATCCGCATGTGCCAACACCGTATAGTATTGTCGGCGGTTGATGGACATAATCACGGTGGGCGGATAATCGTGCTGCATCAAAAGCAGGTTCATCACCAGCCGCGCGGTGCGCCCGTTGCCGTCAGCGAAGGGGTGAATGGCGACCAGTTTGTGATGGGCGACGGCAGCCAGCGTAAGGGGGGCAGTTCTAGGGCAATTGCATGGATTATGTTAAGGATATCAGGACTTTGAGTAAATAAGCTTCGCTCCAACCGGCTTTGAGACGTTTGGCTTTGATGCCGCACTTGGCTGACGTTTCGTGGCGGAGCAAATTAAGGGCGATATGCCGTAAAACAGCGAAATTCTCAGCCGCGAACCCGTGCCTCACCCGGGACAAATCTTCCCGAAAGGCGACATCCAAAACCCAATGAACTTTGTTTTCTATCTCCCAGTGTGTTCGCACGGCAGACGCAATTTGAACGGCATCACCGGGCAACGAAGAGATGTAATAGCGCACGTCGATTGAAGTCCGGTCGGCAAGCGTCCGTTGGTTCTCCATCATACTAATGCTTTGTAAGCCCGCCCATTTGCTTGTCGGGTCGAGAAAAGCAATGAATTCGGGGTCGGAAATCGTCCAACAACGTCGAATTTCAAACCGACCATGATTTTTATCAAAACTACGCGTAAAATCATACGTTACATCTTTAAACTTGATTTCCTGAGCGTAGGCAAACAAATCTTTGACTTCATCATATAGCGTGCCTTGGTTGCCTTTGAGTGCCAAA
>CAYZQQ010000266.1:0-5388 GCA_964480075.1 uncultured Anaerolineaceae bacterium | reverse complement strand
CACCCTTTCCCATTCGGTATCCCCGCTTGCGGCGCGTGCCTACCAACCCGGCGATTGCCACACCGGTGTTGATACCAATGTGAATACCCAGCGGCTCAATGAGCGGGGCGGGCGGATTGCGGTTGAATTCTTCCAGCCGTTTCTGCATCCCCAGCGCGGCGTGCAGAGCGCGTTCCGGGTCGTCTTCATGAGAGCGGGGCGCGCCGAACACCGCCATAATGGCATCGCCCATATATTTGTCCACATAGCCGTCATACTCATACACCACATCGCTGAGCATATCCAAACAGCGATTGACCACATACAGCACCCGTTCTACCTGCGCCGGAGATGCGGCGGCATCGTTCAGCGCGGTAAAGCCGGAAATATCGGCGAAAATCACCGTAACTTGCTTGCGTTCGCCTTCGATGGCGCTGGTGATGAACGTATCGTCGTCGGGAACATCCACCGCCAACCCGTTTCCGCAGCGCCCGCAATACGCAAACCCAGTGGGATTATCAAAATGACAGATTTCACATTTTACCATGTATTCAAAAACTCCAACCCAAACATTATACAAAAAAAAACGTTTCTATATCGATGATATTACATTCGGGGCGTTGTGTCAACGGGGATAAAGGTTTTACCATATTGCGCCCTATCCCGCTTGTGGTATAATCTTCTAGCTTCATCTGAATAGATGACTATGATTAAATTTGACGATTTACGCACGAAGGACGCACGCATACGATGTTTAAACCTCTCAACGCACTGCTCGGTCTGTTTTCTGTAGATGTTGGAATAGATTTGGGAACAGCCAACACGTTGGTATATGTAAAAGGCAAAGGAATTGTCATCAATGAACCCTCGGTGGTTGCCATTGATAAAAAATACAAAAAAGTGCTGGCTATCGGCGTGGAAGCGAAAGAAATGGTGGGGCGCACCCCCGCCAATATTATCGCCATTCGCCCATTGCGCGACGGCGTAATTTCGGAATTTGAAGTAACCAAAAGTATGCTGGAATATTTTATTCGCAAAGTTCACCAGCAGACAGTTTTGCCATTATCGCTATATGCGCCGCGAGTGGTGGTGGGTATTCCCAGCGGCGTGACCGAAGTGGAAAAGCGTGCCGTGCATGATGCATCACTATCCGCAGGCGCGCGCCAAACATTTTTAATTGAAGAACCGATGGCGGCAGCGGCTGGCGCAGGGTTGTCCGTCACCGAACCCATCGGCAGCATGATTGTGGATATTGGCGGCGGCACCACCGAAGTAGCGGTATTTTCGCTGGGCGGCATTGTCGTCAGCAAATCCATCCGGGTGGCGGGCGATGAAATGGACGAAGCCATCATCAATTATGCCCGCCAAAAATACAACCTGCTCATCGGGCAGCGCATGGCAGAACGGGCAAAAATAACCATCGGCTCGGCATACCCGCTGCCGGAGGAACAAACCATCACCCTGCGCGGGCGAAATCTCATCACCGGGTTACCCGATGCCATTGAAGTTTCCAGCGTGGAAATCCGCGAAGCGTTGAGCGACAATGTAGCAATAATTATAGAATCCGTGCGCAACGCGCTGGACGAAACCCCACCGGAACTTATTGCCGATTTGATGGAAAATGGCATCACCCTGGCGGGCGGCGGCGCACTGTTACAAGGGTTGGCAGAACGACTCTCGGAAGAAACCAAAATTCGGGTGTACGTTAGCGATGACCCCCTCACCTGTGTCGCACGCGGGGCGGGACTGGTGCTGGAAGATTTGCACAAATACGCCAAAATCCTCACCGGATTGCAGCGCGGCAGCACCAATCATCGTTAACCATAACCCGGTCATTTCGCCCGTAAACCCGATGCTGCCCCATCAAAAACTGGGGCGGCGGGAGTTGCGGGCTTTATTTTTGCAGATAACCCTATGGAAAACCAAAATCGACAAGGCTTGCTGCTGGCAATTCTGGCAGCGTTGATATTTCTCGGATTTGCGCTTGACCGGCTCGGATATATGGTCAGTGTGCGTACCGCTCTGCAAACCGTCTTTCAGCCCGCCGAATCGGCGGTGACCGGCGCGGCAGAGCGTGCCACCGAACTTTCGCAGCAGCAAGAATCGGTGACACAGCTTTTGGAAGAAAACGGCGCGCTTACCGGCGAAGTCAATCGTTTGATGATAGAGAATATCCAATTGAAAGAATTGGAACGCGAAAATGAACGATTGCGCCAGTTGCTCAATTACACCCGCAACAATCCCGGCATCAATTTTGAAACCGCCAGCGTGGTGGGGCAAGTCATCGGCAGCGACCCGAACAACTTTTTGTACACCCTTTTTATCGATGTGGGCGCCAATGACGGCGTGGCGAAAGATATGCCGGTGGTCACCCATCGCGGGTTGGTGGGGCGCATCATTCAAGTGGGACCCAATAGCGCGCAAGTGCTGCTCATTATTGACCCCGCCAGCTCGGTGAACGCGCTGATGCAAAATTCGCGGGTACAGGGCATTATCAACGGTAATTTGGGCGGCACTTTAATGATGGAACGCATTCCGCAGGGAAAAACTGTTTCGCCCGGCGATTTGGTGCTCACCTCCGGATTGGGCGGCGAATTTCCCGATAAACTGGTTATCGGGCAAATTACAGAGGTTTTTCAGCGCGATTTGGATTTGTTTCAAACAGCGCGGGTACGTTCCACGGTAGATTTTGGTGATTTGAATACCGTGCTGGTAATTACCTCGTTCCAACCCAGTCCCTTTCAGCAAGAATTACAACCGGCAGGAGGGCAAAATTAGCGGCTATATCATCGGTATCATTGTGATAGCGCTGACAGTAGCGCAAGTCTCGCTGGCGCCAACCATCAATTGGCAAACGGTGCATCCCAATTTTTTGCTGGTGGCGGTTATGGCATGGAGTATGCTCAAACCGTTCTCCAAAATGATTGGCTGGGCTTTTTTGGCGGGCATTCTGCTCGACACACTCTCGACTGCTCCATTCGGCGTGTTTACCATCAGCATGTTGTTATCCGCCGCAGCCGCCAACTTTTGGTTCAACCGGTTTGCCACATCGGCAATATTGCTGCCGATAGCGCTCATGCTGCCGTTCAGCATTGGTTTTGATGCCATCAGCTTGTTGCTGCAACAAATTTTGGGCAGAGCGCTGGTATGGAATGGCATTATGTTGCGGCTGGTATTTTGGGCGGGGTTGTTAAATTTAGGCGTTATGACGGTGGCATATCCGCTGCTACAGTGGGCAGAAAGTTTCACTCGGCGAGATGAAATAGCAATATGAACTTCGATTGCCGACAACCATATTTTGAGGGAATATACCCATATATGGCACAAATACTGTCGCAGACCACAATATATAGGTCATGCTATTGAAATTCTGCGACAAATCGAGTATAATAACTATGGGTATACAACAACATCGGTGACAGATTATCAGGTAAAATTTAGAATTCTTATATTCCAATCCATCATCGTTATTGTTTTTTTGGTGTTTGTGGGGCAATTGTGGCGATTGCAATTTTTGGAAGGTAACAAATATCGCCAGCTTGCCGACCAAAACCGCTTTCAGACCGTAGAAATTGGCGCACCGCGCGGCATTATTTATGACCGAAACGGCAATTTACTGGTGCGCAATCGCCCCATTTATGATGTAACTATTGTGCCGGCGTATTTACCGGAAGACACCACCGCCCGCGCCAAAATTTTCGCCAAATTGGCAGATTTATTGCACTTGCCCATTACCAACGGTGGGGTACGGGATATTCCCGACCATAATGCCTATTTTCGGTCGTTTTTGCATCACGAATATACCCGTCTGCCGGGGCGGCAGGTGCGAAATACGCGCAGTCGAAAATATGCCAGCGCCCCAAAGGGCATTCAAGATGCAGTGGCTGACGCGCCGCCATTTGCACCATACCAACCGGTTGTTGTCGCTACTGATATTTCTGCCGCTGCCGCCGCTACCATCGAACAAAATCGGTTAAATTTTCCGGGCGTTTTTGTGCAAACGGCATCCAAACGAGAATATCTCACCGGTGATTTAACATCGGTATTGTTGGGGTATGTGGGACCCATACCGCCATCACAAACAGACCGGTATCCAACCCCAACCTACAATCCCAATGACGACGTGGGATTGGTGGGTGTTGAATCCAGTTACGAAAGCGAATTGCACGGCTCCAAAGGAGAAGAGCAGGTTGAAGTTGATGTCACGGGACGAAAAATAAAAACTGTCGGCACCACTCGTAAAGCGCAACCGGGCAACAATTTAACCCTGACCATCGATATGAATTTGCAGCAATTTGCTACCGAAACCCTGCAAAAAGCCATTGATGACTCGCCCGGACAATCGGGAGCGACCGTGGTACTCAACGCGCAAACCGGCGAAATTTTGGCGATGGTCTCACTACCGACATACAACAATAACCTTTTCGCCACAGGAATTTCTGCCAGAGAATACAGTCTACTGGCAGAAGACAAACGAACACCGCTGGTCAACAAAGCCATCGGCGGGCTGTACCCCCCCGGTTCCACGTTTAAGGTAGTGGTTGCCGCCGGGGCGCTGCAAGAAAAAACAGTCTCGCCGCACCAACAATTTGTGTGCAAAGGTGTGTTGTATCTGCCCAATAAGTTTTTCCCGGATGACCCGGATTTGGCACAACCTTTTTATTGCTGGTTACGGTCCGGGCACGGGGCACAAGACGTGGTTTCAGCTATCGCCAATTCGTGTGACGTGTATTTCTATCAGGTTGGCGGCGGCTATGAACCGAGCGGGTATGAAGGGTTGGGGCTTGACCGGCTGATAGACTATTCAGAGCGATTTGGATTTGGCGCGCCCACCCAAATTGACATTCCGGGCGAAGGCGCAGGATTGGTCCCCAGCCCCAAATGGAAGCGCCTAAATTACGCCGAAACGTGGGTTACAGGCGATACATACAATATGGCAATTGGACAGGGATTTGTGCTGGCAACCCCGTTGCAGTTGGTTAATGCCTATGCCGCCATTGGCAACGGTGGCACGCTGTACAAACCGCATGTAGTCAAAGAAGTTCGCAACCCGCAGCAAAAAATCATCTATCAAGCCAAACCGGAGGCGCTGGGCAAGCTCAATATTGATGCCGACAACCTGGCGTGGGTGCGCCAAGGGTTGCAAGCCGTGGTAGATTGGGGCACTGCCGCCGGAAGAGTTGACCTGCCGGGCATTTCAGTCGCTGCAAAAACCGGCACGGCTGAGTTTTGCGACCGTTATCCGCAATGTTTGGACAAAGACGGGCGCGTAAAAACAAGCCATGCGTGGTTTGTGGCATACGCCCCGGCTGATAACCCGGAAATTGCGGTGGTATCTTTTGTATACGGTGGCGGCGAAGGGTCGCTGGTGGCAGCGCCGGTGGTCAACAGTATTTTGCGCTACTATTT
>CAYZQQ010000265.1:0-5391 GCA_964480075.1 uncultured Anaerolineaceae bacterium | reverse complement strand
ACTGTCACCCCGCCGATGTTCACCGGTTCCAGTTCAGCATACGGGGTGATTTGCCCGGTGCGCCCCACATTCGTTTTGATGGCGAGCAGTTTGGTGGTCACTTCCTGCGCGGGGAATTTATAGGCGATTGCCCAGCGCGGCGCGTTGCCCACAATGCCCAAGTGCTGTTGCAGGGCAAAACTGTTCACTTTTACCACCGCGCCATCAGCTTCGTAAGGCAGTTCTGCGCGGCGTTCCATCCATTGGTGAATAAACGTCAGTACATCTTCCAGCCGTTCCGCGCGGTGAATATCCGGGTTCACCGGAAAACCGAGCGCACGCATAGCTTCCAGCGCCTCCCACTGCGAGCGAATTTCCACCCCGTCCACATACCCGATTTGATACCCGAAAAACGCCAGCGGGCGTTGCGCGGTGATACTGCTGTCGAGTTGGCGCAGCGACCCGGCGGCGGTGTTGCGCGGGTTGGCATACAATTTCCCGCCGCTTTCCGCCTGCCGCCGGTTCAACGCCTCAAAATCTTTTATGCCGATATATACTTCCCCGCGCACTTCAATCCGTTGCGGGGTGCGAATCTCGGCGGCGGGGTCAACCGGAATATTGAGGGGAATGTTCCGCACCGTCCGCAAATTGGCGGTCACATTCTCGCCGACGATGCCGTTGCCGCGCGTCGCGCCCTGCACGAAAATACCGTTTTCGTATGTCAACGCCACCGCCAGCCCGTCAATTTTCGGCTCGACCACAAAGTCCACATCGGCAATGGATGTGCCTTCCGGAAACAGTTTTTCGATGCGCTTGAGCCAGTCCCACATATCATCGTCATCAAACGCATTTGCCAAGCTGGTCAGCGGCACGGGGTGGGTGACTTTTTCAAATTCAGACAGCGGCTCCGCCCCGACGCGCCGGGTGGGTGAATCGGGGGTGATGAGGTCGGGGTGTTCCGCTTCCAGCCGTTTCAACTCGGCGAAAAGCCGGTCGTATTCATAATCGCTGATAACGGGGTCGTCCAGCGTGTGATAGCGGTACAGGTGGTAATTGATTTCTTTCCGCAACTGCTCGATGCGAGCTTTTGGGTCGTTCATCTGTGCCTCCGCAGGGTGATGGATCAATTTTATCACAGAAGGGACAAAGTGCGAAAGTGAGCCGGTGGGAAAGTGAGCCGGTGAACGAGTACCCACCCGCACGCCATCCCATTTTCGTTTTTCGCCGGAATACACTATAATTCCATTATGTTCAATGAATCTGAGTTAAAGTAAAAATCACGAATTGCACTAATACTCGAATATCACGTATAAAATTAGGTTGTGTTGACGTTTCTGTTTTTTGGAAAATCACGCCGTCGGCTACACTGCCCCGAAATAAATTTCAGGGCTAAAAGCCTAAGCCGACTTTAAGTCGGCTTGAGTTGTAAGCCTGAACTTCAGTTCAAGGCGAAAATACAAACACGCCCGAAATCCAAATGAACCACTTTTTTTTGTAGTTACCACATAGGGAACCAAAATAAACCCCCTCATTATTGAGATGATACCCATTCGTGATAAAAATTATCCGGTTTCATTCTTCAATTCATCACGAAAGGAACGCGATTATGGCAACGTTGCTGGTAAAACACATTGATGTGCTGGCGACGATGGACACCGCCCGCCGCGAAATTCCCGATGGCGCGATTTTTGTGAAAGACAACGTGATCCGGCGTGTCGGCACCACCGCCGACCTCACCGCCGACCCCACCCTGAAACCCGACCGCACCATTGATGCGCGGGGCACAGTGGTCATTCCGGGGCTGGTGAATTGCCATCATCACCTGTATCAAACCCTCACCCGCACCATTGGCACCAGCGGGGGGAAAATTCTGTTCGATTGGCTGAAATTTCTGTACCTCATCTGGGCGGAAATGGATGCCGAAGCGGTCTATATCAGCGCGAAAATCGGGCTGGCAGAATTGATACTCAGCGGCGCAACCACCGTCGCCGACCATTTGTACCTCTATCCGAATGGCTCCAAAATTGATGATGAAATCCACGCGGCGCAGGAAATCGGCGTGCGATTCCATCCCACCCGCGGCAGTATGAGTTTGGGCGAAAGTGACGGCGGACTGCCCCCCGACCGCGTGTGCGATTCCGAAGATTTCATCCTGAAAGATTCCCGGCGCGCCATCGAAACGTTTCACGACCCGAACCGCTATTCGATGCTGCGGATTGGGCTGGCGCCGTGTTCCCCCTTCAGTGTCACCACCGATTTGATGCGCGAAAGCGCGAAACTCGCCCGCGGCTATCCGCTGGTGAATCTGCACACCCATCTGGCGGAAACAAAAGACGAAGACCGTTTCTGCGTAGAAATGTTCGGCTTGCGTCCGGTGGAATATGCCGAATCGGTGGAATGGATGGGCGAAGATGTGTGGTTCGCCCATATGGTACACCCCAACAAAGATGAAATTGACCGTTTGGGACACACCCACACCGGCGTGTGTCACTGCCCCAGCAGCAATATGATTCTGGCTTCGGGGATTGCGCCCGTGCGCGAGATGACCGACGCGGGTGTGCGCGTCGGGCTGGGGGTCGACGGTTCTGCCAGCAATGACGGCAACCATATGCTCGGCGAAGCGCGGCAGGCGATGCTCCTTCAGCGCGTGGGCTGGCCCGGCTTTGAAAGCCGCGCCGACCGCTTCAGCGCGCGCGAGGCGCTGGAACTGGCAACACTCGGCGGGGCAAAAACGCTGCGCCGCGATGACATCGGCGCGATTGCGTCCGGGTTGGCGGCGGATTTTGTCGCGTTCCGGGTGGACGATTTGGCGCACGCGGGCGGACTGGCTGACCCGGTGGCGAGTTTGCTCACCTGCGCGCCGGGGCATGTCTGGCTATCGGTCATCAACGGCAAAATTGTGGTGGAAGACGGCGAAATCCGCACGCTGGATTTGCCGACCACCATCGAACGGCACAACAAAATCAGCCACAGTATGCTTGAAAGAGCGGGCGTGGCATAAAAGCGGTTAGTACACAGCCCCGAAATAAATTTCAGGGCTGAAAGCCAAAGCCGACAAAGTCGGCTTGAGCTATGAGCCTGAACTTCAGTTCAAGGCAAAGAGCGCTGATGGCTGACCACTGAAAACCGGAACCTATGGAAAAAATCACCATCTACACCGACGGCGGCTGCAACCCGAACCCCGGTCCGGGGGGCTGGGCGGCAATCCTGCTGAAAGAAGGCGCTCCCCCGCGCGAACTTTCCGGCGCACAGCCGCAGACCACCAACAATCAAATGGAGCTTCGCGCCGCCATTGAGGCGTTGCGCGCGCTGGACGCGCCGCACGCCATCGAATTTTTCACCGATTCGCAATATCTGCGGCGGGGGATTTCCGAATGGCTGGCAAAATGGGAACGGGACGGTTGGCAGCGGGGTAAATCGGAACTGAAAAACGTGGCGGAATGGCAGGCACTCGCCGCCGAAACGAAACGCCACCAGATTCACTGGCATTGGACAAAAGGGCACGCAGGCAACAAATGGAACGAACGCGCCGATAAACTCGCCAGCGCCCAAATTCCGCACCCCGAACTGCCGCTGGATGATGATGCCGTCATCCACATTTTTGCCGCAGGGTCATATTCCGGCAAAACAAAAATCGGCGGCTGGGCGGTGGTGATGCGCTATCAAGGGGTGCAAAAAATAATCAGCGGACACGAAAAAAACACCTCCGCCAATCGAATGCATCTGCAAGCCGCCATTGAAGGCTTGCGTGCGCTAAAACGTCCGCTGCCCATACATCTGTATACCCCGTCAGATTATTTAAAAGATGGCGCCATCCGTTGGGTGAGTGGCTGGCGTGCCAACAACTGGCAGACCAAAACAGGCAAGCCGGTCAGCCACCGCGATTTATGGGAAACACTGACAGCGTTGACCCGGCAGTATCAAATTCGCTGGCATGTGGTGGACAAAAACGCTCTGCCCGCCGAAATGAAACACGCCAAAACTATCTCGGCGGAACAATGTCACACCGGTAAGTGATATTATTCACAACTATAATTTCTGATTATCCATTTTGGAGTAATGATGGTACAATGCTTCAATAAAAGGTAAGCATTGTACCTCGACACATCCGCGTTATCGTGTAATATTGGAGTGGACAATGGAGTTATCTGCGCTACTAAAAATTGCTCGCGGCGATGTTCCCGCCGAATTGCTGTTGAAAAACGCCAAAATCGTCAATGTGTTTTCCGGCGAAATTGTCGAAAGTGATATTGCCATTGCTCACTCTAGAATTGTGGGGATTGGCAAAGATTACTCCGCCGAAAAAGAAATTGATTTGGCGGGAAAATTTGTCAGCCCGGGACTCATTGACAGCCATGTGCATATTGAAAGCGCGATGGTTCCGCCCCCCGAATTCGCCCGCGCCGTGGTGCCGCGCGGCACCACCACCGTCATCACCGACCCCCATGAAATTGCCAACGTGCTGGGGCTGGAAGGCATCCGCTATATGCTCGATATGGCAAAACACAATCCACTGAGCGTATATGTGAACGCCCCCAGCTGTGTGCCATCCACCCATATGGAAACCACCGGCGCCGCCCTGCACTGGTACGATTTGGACAAATTGCTATCAGAAGAATATGTACTGGGGCTGGCAGAAGTCATGAATTTCCCCGGGGTAATAAATGGCGATGAAGAAGTGCTGGATAAACTCCGCGCCTTTAAAAAACGAGTCAAAGACGGGCACGCCCCGGGCTTGACCGGAAAAGCCCTGAACGCTTATGCCGCCGCCGGTATCCACAGCGACCACGAATGCACTACCGTGGATGAGGCGTTGGAAAAACTGCGGCTGGGGTTGTATATTTTCATCCGTGAAGCCACCAACGCGCACAACCTTTTACCCCTCCTGCCAATGATTACCCCGGAAAACAGCCGCCGCATTTGTTTGTGTACCGATGACCGTCATCCGTCCGATATTCTTGAGCAGGGGCATATTGATTACATGGTGCGCACCGCCATCAAAAACGGCGCGCCGCCCGTGACCGCCATCCGTATGGCAACCCTCAATGCCGCTGAATATTTTGGATTGCATGACCGGGGCGCCATCGCGCCGGGTCGCCGCGCCGATTTGATTGTTTTCTCCGATTTAAATGATATTCACGCCGAGCACGTGTACCGGGGGGGGAAATTGGTGGCAGAAAACGGTCACGTGCTGCCGTGGAAACGCCCCCAACGCGAAACCGTACTGCGCAGTTCCATCAATATCGATTGGGGCAAAACCGATTTGTCCATTCCCGCCACCGGGAGAAACATCCACATCATCGGCTCGATACCCAACCAGCTCATCACCAAAGATATTGTAGAAAAAACCGCCATTGTTGACGGGTATGCCGTCGCTGACTCTACTCGTGACATCCTAAAAATGGTGGTCAT
>CAYZQQ010000264.1:0-5417 GCA_964480075.1 uncultured Anaerolineaceae bacterium | reverse complement strand
CTGAACATATATTGGTATGATTTAATACCATGTCCATTCTGTAATCCTACCGGCTTCAATTGTAAAGTCGCCGGTACCCAACGAGGGCACACCGGGAATACTGGCTCTAATTGAATATGAGCCGGGATCCAGAAAGATCAGTTCGGAATCGGTGCAATTTTCGGGAGTTCGTCTTTTAAGTTCCACAAAAACTCCAGCCGGAATGACATCGCTGGTAACTTGGTCGCCACGGCAGTTGTGGATGAGCAATGCGCCCTGTCCCTCGGGAAAATCAACATCAGGGGGTGTTGAGGTAATAGTTTCTTGCAATTGCTGTATCGCATCTTCAACATCGGCACGGTCAGCCGCATCAGGCACAAGTTCCACATATCGCTCTAAATTTTGTTTCCCATTTTCAAATTCTTTATTGTGGGCATAACTGTAACCCAAATATTCATAGGCAATCCCCAAATCCGGTTCCAGAGCAACAGCTAATTTAAATTGTTCGATGGCATTCTGCCATTGTTTGTCATTTGCATATTCTATGCCTTGATCCATATGTTTTGCCGCCGAAACGGTTGGTGTGGCGGTTGGCATTTTCGGCGTGGGTGTATTGGTGGGTAGCGGCGTATCGGTGGGTATGGGGGTATCAGTGGGCAAAACTGGCGTGGGTGTTTGGCTTGGTGTAGCAGTTGGTGGCACAGGGGTGGGGGTGAGCGTAAAAGTAGCCGTCGGTGGAACCAGAGTGGGTGTGGGCGGCGAAACCGTATCGGTGGGTGATGGTTCAGTGGTTGGCTGAACAGTTGGTTTCTCGATAACTTTTTCTGCAACTTTGTTTGAGGTTGTTGTGCTACAAGCCGTCAAAAATATGATTATTATCCATACCAAAAGAAACCCTGAACGTTTCACTTTTCCCCTCCTTGATTATAAATTTGTGGTGAAGACAACCATTCTGACTCCGAATAAATTTGTGGCAATCGGAGTCAGAATGGTTACTGAAAGTTTCTGGGGGTTATATATTTACCCGTTCCACGCCGAGCGTGACGGTTTCACCGTCGATTTTTTCCAATTTTTGGAAGGCACTTTCGGGAATTAACTCGTGGTGAATGTCCACCGCCAGCGTTTCGGATTTGATGTACTCCGCCCACCGGTTGAAAACGCGCACGATACGCCCCGCTGACTGATAATACAACCTGATTTTGTCTTCGATATTGAAGCCGGCATCTTTGCGCATATTTTGCACCCGGCGCACAATTTCGCGCGCCAAGCCTTCCGCGGCGAGGTCATCGCTGATGACGGTATCAATGGCAACCGTGACGACTTTATCGGCGGCAACTGCCAGCCCTGCGGCGGGATGCGTCTGTACCAAAATTTCATCCGCCGTCAATTCGACCGGCTCGCCATTGACGGTGACGGCCGCGCTTTCGCCCGCTTCCACTTTCGCGGCAACTTCGGCGGCATCCAGCGCGGCGAGCGCATTCCGCACGGCGGGGAATTGTTTGCCGAATTTCGGCCCCAGCAGTTTGCTGTTCGGCAACAGGCGATATTCCACCAACGCTCCCGCATCAGAAACAAAATCAAACGCTTTCACGTTCAGTTCATCCAAAATGATGTCCCCATATTCCGCGCCGAGTTCGGCGGTCCCTTCGCCCAGATGCACCAGCACTTTTGCCAGCGGCTGGCGCACTTTAAGGTTTGCCCCGCTGCGCGCACTCAACCCCAGCGAACATACTTGCCGCGTCAGCGCCATCTGCGCCAGCATAGATTCATCAATCCGCGCCGCATCCGATTCGGGGAAATTATGATGATGCACGCTTTCCGGTGCGTTTCCATCCACCCCGCGCACCAAATTTTGATACATTACTTCGGTGACAAACGGGGTGATGGGCGCCAGTAATTTAATGAGCGTAACCAGCACGTGATACAGCGTTTCGTATGCCCTATTTTTGTCCGCATCCTGCTCACTGCGCCAAAATCGGCGGCGCGAGCGGCGCACATACCAGTTGGTCAAATCGTTCAAAAAGGTTTCGATGGTCATCGTGGCGGACATCGCGTCATACGTCTGCAACGCAGCATCCACATGTTCAATAACCTGATTGAGGCGTCCCACAATCCAATTATCCAGCACGTTTTCCGACCCGTGCCATTCCGCCGCCGCCGATGCGGGTTCCCAGTTGTCCAATCGGGCATAGGTGACAAAAAAGTTGTACACGTTCCATAGCGGGATGAGGAATTGACGGCGCACTTCATCAGCACGATTGTAGCCAAAGAGCAAGTTGCTCTCCGGTTTGTGGTTGCAATACAGCCAGCGCATCACATCCACACCCATTTTGTCGGCAGCGACATTAAACTCAATTGAGTTGCCCCAACTTTTGTGCATGGCGCGCCCGTCTTCGGCAAAAAGGGTGGCATAACTGAAATTGCTTTTGAATGGCGGGGTACCGTCCAAAACGGTTGCCATGACCAGCATGCTGTAAAACCAATTGCGGAATTGCCCCGGGAACGATTCGGTGGTCAAATGGGCGGGATACCACTGCCGCCAATAATCGGGGTTGGTGCGGTATTGCAGGGTACTAAATGGCACAATCCCCGCATCGAGCCACGGGTTGCCGACATCGGAGATGCGGGTCATGGTGTTGCCGCAGTGCGGACATTTGATTTTCACTTCGTCCACATACGGTCGATGGGGGGTGTGCCCGTTAAATTTTTCCCAGCCGACCACGGCGCGCTCTTTCAATTCATCCCCACTGCCGATAACTTCAAAATGGTCGCAGTCGGGATTATCGCACACCCAGATGGGCAGTGCCAGCCCCCAGTATCGTTTTTTGGAAATCATCCAGTCGTGCATATTGCGCAGCCAATCCAGTTCGCGCTCTTTGCCAAAGGACGGAATCCAGTTGATTTGCTCGGTGACATCCATAATTTGGTAGCGCAGGCTGGCTTCTTTCTCTTCCGGGGTGACTTCCTCGCGGGGTTTATCGTACAGTTTGCCCATACTGATGTACCATTCGTCCACCAATCGGAAGACGAGTTCGGTTTTGCAGCGCCAGCAGGTGGGGTAACGGTGGGTATATTCTTCCACCCGATACAGTCGCCCTTTGCGTTCCAACTCTTCAAAAACGGGGGTTGCCACATCGCCAACATACATGCCGCTGAGCCAGCCGAAGCCATCCAAAAAGTAGCCTTCATCGTCAATCGGCGCGATGAGCGGCAGCCCGTTTTCTTTCCCCAGTTGGAAGTCCTCCGCGCCACAGCCGGGGGCAATGTGGACGATACCTGTCCCTTCATCCTCCCCGACTTCATCCCACGCCAGCACCACGTGCGCTTCTTTGGCGGTGGCGGTGATGTTGGCAATCATCTCTTTCAAACGGGTGAGTCCACCGGGTTGATTGGCGGCGGGCAGGTCATCGAACGGACCATCGTATGTCCAGCCGACCATTTCGCTGCCTTTCAACTCTGCCAGCACCTCGAATTTACCTTTCAGCATGGATGTGGTTCCTTTGCTGAGATAGTAAATTTCGTTGCCCTGTTTTACTTTCAGATAATCCAAATCGGGTCCCACGGCGGCGGCGACATTGCTGCTGAGTGTCCACGGGGTGGTGGTCCACACCAGCAAGAATTCGCCGGCGCGTTCACGCAGGGGGAATTTTAGCGTGATGCTGCGGTGGGTCAGTTCGGCATAGCCATCAGTGACGATTTCATGCTGGCTGATGCCGGTGGCGCAACGCGGACACCATGGCATCACATCGGCGCCTTTGTACAGCCAGCCTTTTTCTGACACTTTTTTCAGAAACGTCCAAATCATGTAGTTGTTTTCGGTGGAAAAGGTGTAATAACTGCCACCGAGTTCGGGCAAGCCGAGCCGCCCAACCAGTTCTTCTACCGTGCCGGTCACGTCGCCGCCGGGACGGTGCAGGGTGATGACCTGCACGGGATTTTCTTCCATCAACGTTGCCAGCCGCCGCAGTTCGGCAGGGTCGTTCCAATCCATAGCATATCCCAACCGAATGGATTGCTCGGTCTGCACGGCAGAAAAGCGGAGGACGCGCTCTTTACAGCGGTTCACAAATTCTGCCAGCCCGTATGCCTCAATGTCTTTTTTTGATTTGAAGCCGAGTTCTTTTTCAACCTCAACTTCCACCCACAGCCCCTGACAATCGAAACCGTTTTGGTAGCGCAATTCGCGCCCTTTCATCGTCCAAAAACGATTGTACAGGTCTTTGTAGGTTCGCCCCCAGCCGTGATGGACGCCCATCGGATTGTTGGCGGTAATGGGACCATCCACAAACGACCATTTCGGCTGCCCTTTGTGCAGAGCGACGGTTTTTTCAAAAATTTTGTGCTGTTCCCAAAACTGAATTGTCTCCCGTTCCTGCACGGGAAAGTCTACGTTGGATGGTACAGGATTAAACGACATGATGTTTCACACTCCAAAAGAAATATTTATACTCGTTCAGACTTTGCCGAGGTCAAAATTGCCGTGCGTTCGCCTTGAACCGAAGTTCAGGCTAACCACTCAAGCCGACTAGAAGTCGGCTTTGGTTTTTAGCCCTGAAATTTATTTCGGGGCAATCCCCACAAACTCCAAGAGAGAATTTTTTGTGTTGCACGAAAACGGGTCAGACGGACGACCACAAGGGTCGCCCCTACTTTTTTCACTTTTCATTTTTCACTATTTACACCCGCCGCCCACCTTTGAGTTCGTCCTGCAGGGCGCCAAGTTCATCCCACTTGCCTGCTGCGGCGAGTTTTGCCTGCTCTGCCCAGGTGGTGGGGTCGGCGAGGCGGGTCAAACGCGGGTCTTCCGCTTCCAAAATTTCGCGGACGCGGTCGGTGGTGGTTTCTGCCAATTGGGCAAAGGTTGAAATCCCGGCGGCATTCAGTACACCTGAAATTTTGGGTCCAATCCCCTCGATTTTTTTCAGATTGTCGGGGGTCAGCGGGGTTTCCGGCTCGACAGCCAGTGGCACGGTTTCTGTGCGAGTGGCAATCGGTTCGGGCGCAGAAACAGGTTCCGACACGGGTTCGGCGGGGGTGGCAAACGCTGCCGGTTCGGCTGGCGGTGCAACATCGGGACGCTCATCCGGCTCAAACGGCGATTTTTCATCTTCCGGTTCTTGACTATTACGAAGTAACAGCACAATAATCAAAGCAATCAACGCCAAAATTACCACTAACCAGCTAAAAGTTCCTCCACTCATTTTTCTTCCTCCGTATGTTTTCATGGAACTACCTCAATTAATTGTCTGTAATTTCCACCATAATACGTTTATTGATTCTTCCTTTGCTTTTGTACCCGGTTACGTTTATATGACCCACTTCTTTTGTGTTATGCACGTGTGTCCCACCATCAGCCTGCGAATCAAGCCCGTTAATTTCCACCACGCGCACTTGCCGAATCGCCGGTGGGAGCAGGTTTATTTTGGTGCGAATCAAAT
>CAYZQQ010000263.1:0-5417 GCA_964480075.1 uncultured Anaerolineaceae bacterium | reverse complement strand
TGCGTCCACCCCGATGACGAACGCTACCGCCATCTCATCGGCAAAACCTGCCTGGTGCCGATAGTCAATCGTACCATCCCCATTATTCACGACACCTATGTGGATATGGAATTTGGTACGGGGGCATTGAAAATCACGCCCGCCCATGACCCCAACGACTTTGAAATTGGAAAGCGGCATGGCTTGCAAATTATCAATGTGATGAATAAAGATGCCACCATGAACGCCAGCGCCGGGCAGTATGCCGGGCTGGATAGGTTTGAGTGCCGCAAAAAGTTATGGGCGGATATGGAAGCCGCCGGACTGACCATCAAAGTGGAACCGCACCGCCATCAGATTCCGCGCTCGCAACGCGGCGGCGAAATTATCGAGCCGCTCGTCAGCACCCAATGGTTTGTGAAAATGCGCGGGCTGGCAGACGCCGGACTTGAGTCGGTGCGCAATGGCGACATCCGCATCATCCCCGAACGGTTCGCCAAAGTATATTACCACTGGCTCGAAAATATCCGCGATTGGTGCATCAGCCGCCAACTGTGGTGGGGACACCGCATTCCGGTGTGGTACTGCCGAGATTGCGGCGAAACCATCGTGGAGCGAGAAGACCCCACCGCCTGCCCCAAATGCGGCGGCACGCATCTGGAACAGGACCCCGACGTGCTGGATACATGGTTCAGTTCGGGATTGTGGCCCTTCAGTACGCTGGGCTGGCCCGATGACACGCCCGACCTGCGGCGATTTTATCCCACCGATGTGATGGAAACGGGGTATGATATTCTGTTCTTCTGGGTGGCGCGGATGATTATGCAGGGATTGCAATTTACCCAAAAACCGCCTTTCCACACCATCTATCTGCACGGGCTGGTGCGCGATGAACATGGCCGCAAAATGTCCAAAACCTACGGCAATGTGGTTGACCCGCTGGAAGTGATGGACGAATATGGCACGGACGCGCTGCGCTTCACCCTGCTCACCGGCTCCACCCCCGGCAACGATATGAATTTGTCACTGGAAAAAGTGGCGGCAAACCGGAATTTCAGTAACAAAATTTGGAATGCCACTCGTTTTGTGGTGAGCAATTTGCAGGATGACGGCATCGGCGTGGGGTCAACTATGAATTTAGCCGTACTCAGTTTGGCGGACAATTGGATTATGAGTCGACTCAATGGGACAATTGCCGAAACAACCCGTTTGATGGACGAATATAATTTCGGCGAAGCGGGACGGAAACTGTACGATTTCTTCTGGAGCGAATTTGCCGACTGGTACATTGAAATCGCCAAAATCCGTCTCAATAGCGGCGACCGGCGAGTAGCTGCCACCACCCGGCAGGTGCTGACCCACGTGCTGGAACGCTCGCTGCGGTTACTGCACCCGTATGTCCCCTTTATCACCGAAGCTGCGTGGCAGCATTTGCCGCATACCGGCGATACCCTGATGCTGGCAAAATGGCCCGAAGCCGGTATGACCGATGACCGCGTTGAAGCCGACATGACCATGCTGTTTAATATTATCCGTGCCATTCGCAATGTTCGTTCGGAATATAACGTGAAACCGGGCAAACGCATCCCTGCGCTGATTGTCGCCGGGGAGAAATCGAGGCTCATTACTCGTCAGAAAGATATTTTAACTGCGTTGGCAAAATTAGAACCGGATGCGTTTGAAGTGGTGGAAACGCTGGTGGATAAACCGGCGGATGCACTGACCATTGTGGCAGAAAGCGGCATCGAAGTTTATTTGCCGCTGGCGGAAATGGTGGACATTGCCGCCGAACGCGACCGCTTGCAAAAAGAATTGTCGCACATTCAACAGGGAATTACCCGCACCGAAAAAATGCTGGCGAACGAAAGTTTTGTGAGCAAAGCCCCCGCCGCCGTGGTTGACCGCGAGCGTGCCAAACTGATAGATTTTCAGGCGCAGGCAGAAAAGTTTCGCGAGCGGCTGGCATCAATGAGTGAAAAATGAAGAACGAAAAGTGAATAGTGAGCGGGCCTGAGTTCTGTTGACGTTTCAATTGAAATGAAGGGGATTTTCAAGTAAATTTCCCCGGTTTTTCGCCCCCGCTCACTTTCTCGCTTTCAAAAAATGCCGTCACGTATCGCGCGTGTTTTTCAATTGCGATTCCATCTGTTCCAGCATATGCAGATGATGTTCGCGGCAGTGCGGGCAACTGCTCAAATGAATGCGCGCCACATCCTGCAATTCGATGAATGCCGGGGCATTCATTTTCGCCGGGGAAAGAGCAGACACTTCTACCAGATATTCCAGCAACTCGAAACACTCATCGCAGGTGAGGTCGGTTTTCTCTTTCTTCTTTATCAGGTTGAGCAGCGTTTGCCACAGTGGGCGCATAGTTGAAGCCTCGTTGCCAAATGGAATTTGTGGGTCTTTGGGAATTCAGGGGGTTTGTCATTGCGAGGCGTGTTTTTTACGCCGAAGCAATCTCCGGTTATGCTTATGGAGATTGTTTCGCTGCGCTCGCAATGACATTTTACAAATCTCCTGAATTCCGGTTGAACCGGATTTGTTTTTCAGACACGGTGGTGTTTGAAAACCTTACGTTATTTTTATTGCAAACAGGTCGTAAATCTGGTATGGTAAATGAAATAATAGCGTGTGGTATCAATTAATTTGAGAGGGTTGCACATGACGAAAAAGACGCTGGGCTATACTCAATTGCAATGGACATGTCCCAATTGCGGTACCCAAAACCCCGGAGCGGAAAAAACGTGTGTGAATTGCGGTTTCGCTCAACCGGATGATGTGGAGTTCCATCAAGCGGCAAATGAAACGCTGATAACGGATGAAACAGAGTTGGGAGAAGCCAAATCCGGCGCTGATATTTACTGTTTTTATTGCGGCACACGCAACCCCGCCGATGCCAAGACGTGCCGTCAGTGCGGCGGCGATTTAACACAGGGAACGCACCGTCACAGCGGCGAAGTGCTGGGTGCGCACAGCGATACTCCCGTGCCGCAAATACCGTGCCCTTCGTGTGGCGAACTGGTTGACCCCGACGCGGAAATTTGTCCCCATTGCGGTGCGAGCATTCAACATCCCCCCAAAAAACAGCCGGAAAAACCTATTGCCCCCGCCAAATCGGCGGGGAAGGGGATGCTGGTTGGCGTTGCCCTCTTTTTGCTGCTAGCCTGCGTAGCAATATATTTTCTGTTTATCCGCACTACCGATACTTCCGCGCGCGTGACAACGGTTCACTGGACACGAACGGTCGCTATTGAGGCGCTCGGTCCGGTTCAGCATGAAGATTGGCGCAGCAATATTCCCACTAATGCCGTGGTCGGCACATGCATCCAAAAAGTCGAACATGCGCAGGATACCTCCGTGCCCAATTCAAAAGAAGTGTGCGGCACACCATACACCGTGGACAACGGGAACGGGTATGGAGAAGTAACGCAAGATTGTCAGTATGAAGTGCATGCCGATTGGTGTCAATTTACGGTGCAGGAGTGGCAGGCAATTAACCAAATGGTGGCAGAGGGAAATGATTTTTCACCCTATGACCCGGCGTCCACACTATCTGCCAACCAGCGCGAAGGTGCGCGCAACGCGGAATATGTCATTCAATTTGATGCGGATGGAGAGAAATACACCTTCACCACGGCAGATGAAACGCTGTTCAACCGTGCCCAAATCGGCACGCGCTGGGTGTTAAAAGTTAACTCGCTCGGCGCAGTGACAGATATCAAACCCGCGGAGTGACGGTACACAGAGAACTAAATGAAACTTTTAAATTCTGATTGGGAACGCAATTTTTGCCGCGAATATCACCCAAAAACGCTGTCATTCCCGTATGCTTTTAGCGGGAATCCATAAAAAATATGGATTCCGGATATTTCCCTGTGGGAAATTCCGGAATGACATCCCAAAATAAACTATTTTTCAGAAACCCCAAAAAATTTCAATAGGTTCAGATAAAAACGTGGGGGCGACATTCGAGTCGCCCCCATTGTTTTTTCAATTAATGCTGTCCGTTATATTTTAGAACAACCCCACTACTTTTCCATCTTCATCAATATCAATATCATAAAATGCGGGGCGGGTGGGCAAGCCCGGCATCGTGCTCATTTCGCCGAGCAGCGGGTACACAAACCCGGCGCCGACGCTGGCACGGACATCGCGGATGGGTACGGTGAACCCTTTGGGCGCACCTTTCAATGCGGGGTCGTGGCTCAGGCTCAGATGCGTTTTCGCCATACAGATGGGTAATTTGTCAAAGCCAAAGTCGGTGTACTGCGCCAGTTGTTTTTCGGCTTCGGGTGAAAATTCCACGCCGTCCGCACCGTACATTTCTTTGGCAATCAATTCGATTTTCTCTTTCAGACTCATCTCCAGCGGATACAGGAATTTGAAATCACTCGGTTTTTCACACGCGGCAACCACGGCTTCTGCCAGTTTTACCGCGCCGGCACCGCCTTCTGCCCAGTGATTGCTGACCACTGCATCTTCCGCTCCGGCTTCGATGGCTTTTTGACGAACCAGTTCCAACTCGGCGGGCGTGTCGGTGGGGAATTGGTTCACTGCCACCACCACCGGGATGCCGAATCGTTTGACATTGGCGATGTGTGCCGTCATATTCGCGCAGCCTTTTTCTAACAATTCCAGATTTTCTTCCGTATATTCCGGCGCGAGCGGTTGCCCGGCTTTAACTGTGGGACCGCCGCCGTGCATTTTCAGCGCGCGCACCGTGGCAACCAGCACCACCGCATTCGGTACCAGACCGCTGTAGCGGCATTTGATATCGAAGAATTTTTCCATCCCAATGTCCGCGCCAAAACCCGATTCGGTCAGCACATAGCCATCGGAACCGACCAGTTTCAGTGCAATCTGGTCGGCGATGATGGAACTGTTGCCGTGGGCAATATTGGCGAACGGTCCGGCATGCACGAATGCAGGTGTGCCTTCCAGCGTTTGCATCAGGTTGGGTTTGATGGCATCGCGCATCAGCACCGCCAGCGCGCCGCTCGCGCCCAGATCGTCGGCAGTGATGGGATCGCCACTTTTGCTGGTGCCGATGACCATTTTGCCGAGCCGTTGACGCATATCTTGCAGGTCGGTGGTCAGCGCCAAAATTGCCATAATTTCGCTGGCGACAGTGATGTCAAAACCGGTTTGGCGGGTGCGCCCTTTTTCTTTTGGACCCTGTCCCACGGTGATACCGCGCAGATACCGGTCGTTGGTATCAACCACCCGCCGCCAGGTGATGCTGTCCGCGTCAATATCCAGCCGCACAAATTTGTGAATTTCTTCCGGCATCAAATCGTTGGGGTCGGTTTTGGCGATGCCCAGTTTTTTCAGCCGAGTGAACATTATTTCTGCGAATTTGCGTTTGCCGTGTTTGTCGGGCGGGCACTGCCGGTTGAACATGTGCTTCGCGGTTTGCGCCTGCTCGTGGATCCAGG
>CAYZQQ010000262.1:0-5423 GCA_964480075.1 uncultured Anaerolineaceae bacterium | reverse complement strand
CCCCCTTTAATTATGCTACGATGAGATTACTGCATCGCTTCGTCTTGCAGGTCGTTTGCTTGTTTGGTAACTTCATCCAACTTTGTTTGAATATCCACATCGGTATTGATGATTTCTTGGAAAGCATCGTTGACCAAGTTACGGACATCGCTGTAGCTAATAAGCTGCGGCTCAAATTCGGCATACGGCAACAGTTTTTCAGCTTCGGCGTATTTTGGGTTGGTGGGAATGTAGTCTTTCAACAAATCTTGGGTGCTGTAGCGCGGCGAGAAGTAATTCGACGCTTCAACCCACATTGCCTGCGGTTCCGGGCTGGTGAACCATTTGATGAATATCCAGGCGGCGAGTTCTTGTTCCGGGGTGGCTTTCGGCATCATCACGCTGCCGCCATACAGGTTTTGGCTTGGGGAGTCAGTGGTGTAAGGTTGCGGCGCAATGCTCCATTCGTCTTTGCTGTTGGCTTCGTCCATACTGCCCTGAGCAAAGGGCAAACCGGAGGTTGAGCCAATGTAGAAGATGGCTTGTCGCGCGGCAAATTCAGCATCGTGGTAGCGTTCCGGTGAAATCCAGGCGCAACCTTTGCTATACATATCGCGGATTTGAGTGAAGTAGTTCACCAGTTCGGGGGTGTTGTATTGATAATGCAACCCGTCATCGGTCAGCACGCTGGTTCCGGCGGCAAATGCGGCGGCAGCAACCTGCGAGGCGTCAAAGCGGATGATGTATCCGCCTTCGCCATCGCCACGGTCTTTGGCGGCGGCGCAGGCAATTTCTTCAAACTGGTCAGGGTTGATGGTTTCCATAGCTGCGGCATCGTAGCCCAGTTCTTCCAGCCAGGTTTTGTTGTAATACAGCACTTCCATCGAGCGGTTGGGCGGGAAGCCGAGACGTTCGTTGTTAAATGCCGGGTGAACATCCTGATTGAAGATTCCGGGTGAAAAGTCTGCTTTGTCTTCATCGCTCAAACCCCAGTACGGGTCATTGACGTAGGGGTTCATATCGGCAAGCGCATCCACAGAGGCGTAGAAGGCTTCATCGTTTTGGTAACCGACCACAATTTGCGGCAGGTCGCCACTGGTGATACCGGCGCCCATTTTATCGCGAATGTCGTTGTAACCGCCTTGATTGACCGCATCAACCGTGATACCATAGGGGTTATCAGCGTTGAATTTGTCCACAATGATTTGCAATTTTTCTTCGCGGCTGCCGGTGTGGTTGTGCCACCATGTCACAGTTTGACCGGTGGGGTCAATGCCTGCCAGCGGACCATCGGGCGCGGGGGCTTCGGGCCAGACATAACTTGCGGGAGCGGGGGTTTCCGGCGCAGGGGCGGGCGGGTTGCCCATGTAGTCTGCCCAACCGGTGGAAATTTTGCCGGCGATGACGTCTTGTTTGATGCTGTCGAGTTTGGCTTGCAGGTCGGCAGACACTTTATCGGCGTTATCATGGAACGGCGCCAGTTCTACCCCACCGTTTGCCAGAGTATAGTGATGGACACCGCCTTCAAAGTTGCCATTAACCACTGCTTCTGTTGCTTGGTAAGACACGAGGTCAACACGTTTCAAAACACTGGTGAGATAAACGTCTTTATATTCGGGCGCGCTGTTGTACCAATCTTGGTCAACGCCAATCATCAGCATCCCGCGGTCTTTGGCGGCAGCAGCCGTACCGAGTCCCACCGGACCGGCGACCGGCATCACAATGTCGGCGCCTTCATCAAAGAGGTTCTCGGCAAAAGAACGACCATCGTCCAGACTGTCGAAGTTGCCGGTAAAGAGACCGTCACCTTTTTCGGTGCTCCAACCCAACACTTTCACGTCGGTACCATTTTCTTGGTTATAGTAATCAACACCCTTTTCAAAACCGACCATAAAGATGACCACGGGCGGAATGTTGATACCGCCAAATGTGCCAACTTTACCGGTTTTGGTGGTTGCTGCGGCGAGATATCCGGCTAAAAATGCGGCTTCATCGGTTGAGAAGTTTGATTGCCAGATATTCGGGGCACTCAGGTAATCTACGTCAATGATGGCGAATTTCTGGTCGGGGTTGGCTTCGGCGGCGGCTTCAGTCGCATCGCCCAGCAAGAAACCAACAGTGGTAATCAGGTCATATTTTTGTTGCAGGAATTCGTTGATATTTTTTTCGTAGTCGGTTTGCTGCTGTGATTCAAGGAAGTTGATTTCGACGCCAAAATCGAGTTCGGCATCTTGTACCCCTTGCCATGCCAGTTCGTTAAAGCTGGCGTCATTGATACCGCCTACGTCGGTGACTTGCCCAACTTTTAGTACCGGAGCTGCGGTGGGAGCCACTGTTGGAGCTTCGGTTGCCACGGCTGCCGGGGCTTCGGTTGCCACAGCTGCCGGGGCTTCGGTTGCCGGAGCTGCCGGGGCTTGCGTCGGAGCGGCGCCACCACATGCCGCAACTACCAGCGCCACCGCAACTAACAGTACCATTAATAGCGAAAATCGCTTAGTCATAATTTTAAACTCCTCCAAGTTTGTTTGTTTCAGCTATTGGAAAATAATGTTTACAAGAGTCAATGCAATCTACTGGAACACATCACCTCCTTCAGGTGCTACTAAAGCATTAACATTTTACCCTTTCAAGCCACTCAATGCAATTCCTTCAGTAAATTGTTTTTGGGTGAAGAAATAAATGAGCAACACCGGAAGCATGGTGATAACAGCTCCCGCCATTTGCAAATGGACACGCTGTTGTTCTTCATCCAAAAAGTTGGTCAACCCCACGGCAATGGGACGCCAGTCGGCGCTATTGGTAACCAGCAGGGGCCACGCCAGCGCATTCCACGAGCCAATGAATGCAAAGATAACCACTGTCATAATCGGCGCGCGAGAGAGCGGCAATACCACACTGATTAAAAACCGAAAATGCCCTGCGCCATCAATTTTTGCCGCATCAAATAAATCGTTGGGAATTTGGGCAAAAAATTGGCGCAGTAAAAAGATGCTGAATACATTTCCCATAAATGGAATGGTCAGCGCTGGCCAATTGTCAATCCATGGAATGGGACCGATGCGCCCCAGCCATGTAATCGTTAAAAAATTGGGTAACAGCAACACCATTTCCGGAATAAAAATTGTCGCCAGTAATAGCGAGAATAGTAGGTTTTTGCCGACAAACTCCATACGAGCGAACGCATACGCGGCTAACGTGCTGAAAATAACAATACCGGTGACGGTGATGGTGGTGATGATGACACTGTTGACAAAATATTCTGAAAACTGAGCCTGGTCCCATGCGTCGAAATAATTTTCGACATGCAATGTCGATGGAACCCAGCGAAACGCAATCGCTTCGGCACGTGTCATAAACGAAGCGGCAATTGTCCAATACATGGGCAAAATCATAGCAATACTGCCCACCGACAATACAACATACACGATGATATTCCACCATTTTATGGGCTTTCGGTTAAGCGTTCTTTTTTGAGCGACGGTTATATTAGCCATAGAATACACGCTTCCCCTGCACACTGTTGTTGATTAATGTGAGAGCCAATACCACCCCAAACAAAATAAATGCCACTGCCGTTCCATAACCATATCGATTATCCGTTTTAATTAAATCCCAAATAACCATGCTCAACGTATCAACCGACCGTAATGCGCCTGCATTGCGCAATACAAAAATATGGTTGAAGGCTTTAAATGTGCCGATAACTCCCAGCAGCGACAAAAAATATGTGATGGGCGATAGCAACGGCAGGGTAACGTGACGGAATGACTGCCAGCGATTCGCCCCGTCAATTTGCGCCGCTTCATACAGCGACCGGGGCACACTCCCCAATCCGGCTAAAAAGATGACTGCATTATAGCCGGAGAATGTCCAAATACTGAATAAAATAATCACCACCAGTGCCAAACTCGGACCGGGAAGCCCAAATATTTTGAAGACGGGATTTGGTTCTAAAAGCCATTTTAACGGTTCCTGCCCAAGCGCCGAAAGAAGATTGTTCATCATGCCGGTGGGACGATTGGAAAACATAATGCGGAACACCGATGCACTGGCAACGGCTGGCGTGATGTACGGGATAAAATACAACATACGGAAGAATGATTTAGCTTTAATATCCTGATAAAGCAGATAGGCAATTGTCAGCCCCAGAGCCAATTGGATGGGTACGGTTCCCAATGAATACCATGCAGTTATCAGCAAGCCGTTCCACAGTGCTTTATCTCCGGCAGCAATAACAGGAGGCAACTCAGCCACCAAAATCCACGCACCGGTGAGCAACATTATCGCAGCGACGACGCCCCCAATCATTTTCGGTGTGCTATCCTGATGTTGGGCGGATTGCCAAAGTTTCCACGAGAAATAAAGCAGAAATAATCCGGCAATAATGGACATGACCTGCACCCAAATAGTGATTTGCTCGCCACTTTCCATAGCTTTGGCATATTCTGCTTGGATGTAATTATAGGTAAAGCCGCCAACGAGCCAGCCTATCCAACTAAAGAACGTTATTTGAAAGAACTGCATCACATAGTGGGTATTATGGCGATGGTTAAAGGCGTAATTAAGTATCAACCACACAACTACCGCCAATAGTAGCAGACCGAGCGCATATTGCCGTGTCTGAGCAACCGCCGGGACATCGAACGCCTCTCCGAATAGCTGCACATACAACTCGCGCGTGCGCTCCACCCGCTGCACTTTTTCACCGATGGAGAGAATTTCGGGCAACACCAGCACCACAAATTTAAGAAAGTAATATGTGCCAGCCGTAAACAACGCTCCGGGAACAAAAAACAGCCAGAGATACGGGCTTTCGTCTCTAGCTGTGCGCCAAACTTTTAACAACACAGAAATGGCAAGCCAAATTGTACCGATTACCAGCAAAAAGGCAACCACGTACGCCAAATCGTCCATCGCTTTGGTATAATTTGCAAATCCCCTGAACACCCCCTGCTTGATTTTCCATTTGTACATACTGACATACAATGAAAAAGCAACGGGAAACAAGCCAAACAAGAAAATTAACGACATTGCCGGGGCAATAAAAAGATATGCCGTAAAATTCTCTCGCAGCAACCGTCCTCTTCGACCAGCAAGAAACCCGACGTGGGGTTTGGTGGTACTGGATTTTACCGTTACAGTGCCACTAGCCATGCTGCTATCATATCTCCTCTGGAATGATAAAATCGGATAAACGTCCCAAGTATATTGTGTAGAGAAGAATACACTATTGTTGGTTTTTTTTCAAACATTACTGTTTCAAATTGAAAGATATACGATACTGCACCATAAATGACCATTATATGTTTAATTTTGCGGTAACGATTGAACGATTGGTAGGGGCGAACCCGTGTGTTCGCCCTCGCAGGGCAGACACACGGGTCTGCCACTGATATATACTCACCAGCGCCAGAATCTATCATTTAAAAAAGCAATCCAATAGA